>JAIEDW010000447.1 GCA_029067805.1 Lachnospiraceae bacterium | reverse complement strand
TACAAAATGGACGAAATAGATTCGGATGAAGTTTAAGGCCGCAAATTATCAACTATTTAATATCCGATGTACTAGTGATGAGTATGTCAACAATTATTTGCAAAATGCTGATTTAACGCATAGTTTTTTTAGCGCAAAAATACACTTATATGAAAGTATATGTTTAATAAAAATATCATACAGGGATGGGTTAAGAATAGTTTCCTTGTTGTTTAATGTACATCGCCGCCAATCCTGGTGCCGTTTGTCAAGGACTTTTTAATCAAATTCATAATTTGTTCAAAAAATCGCCCACCAGAACAAGAAGCAGCTGCGCTTCTGGTTACAGTGGGAGATCACTCGCTTTCCATCATTTGACGTACCTCGCTTTTGAGCATACGCTTGATTTTGTCCTCCATTGTCTCGGTGCTGGTTTCGCTGAAGTGCGCCCACACCCGGTAAGTGATATTGTCAATCTTCTTGACCAGCGAGGGCGGCGTTTCTGGGACGGCGGCTCTGGTGATTGTCTTGCTGGGATTGTTGGTCATAGATTCTCCTTTCAGATTCATCAAAATGGTTGCTTCAAAGGCGCATTTTGCGCCTTTGATTGAGTAACTTTACAGAATCAACGTGACCGTCAATCTAGCACCTACGTTGAAAATGGCTCTCTGGCCCTTATAAGGCCACCCGCACGGGCGGAGGATAGAGGGGGGAATGGTTATGCATTGGGTAGTGTCATGGAGTGATACCAGAAGGAGTAGAAAGACCCCAACCGGGACAAAGAAGGGGACGCAAATCGAGTAGGAGGTAGGCGATTATTTTGCCTACCGACCTCTCACACCACCGTGCGTACCGTTCGGTACACGGCGGTTCAATCAACTTAACAAGTAACACATCTTTCGGTATAGTAGTCTAACATTGAAATCAATCCAAACTTTGCCAGCCGCTCATTGTTTATGCATTTGCAGATATTCCAACTCATACATACTCTGGCATATCCTTTTGCGTAGGATATACCATGCGCTGACCGTTTGTTTAATCCCAGCTTTATTAACATCTTTTCTCTGTTCTTCGGCGTTTTCCAGTGTTTCCATATGCACATACGCAAGCGGTATCGAATCTGTCCGTCCAGTTTTGCGCATAGTCCTTTCATGTTCCCGATTTTGAAATAGTTTATCCAGCCCCGGATAAGCTGGTTGAGTTTCTGCACCTTATAGGTGTTGCTTACCCCCCAGCTTCTGCTTGTAATCTTCTTCATCTGTGCCTTAAACTTTTCCACCGCTTTGGGGTGTGGTCTGGCTTTATATCCTTTGGCAAATGAGTCATAGTAAAATCCAAATCCGAGATACTTTATACCTTTGGGTTTATCAACCTTACTCTTTTCGGCATTTACTTTTAATCCAAGCTTTTCCTCTATAAATCGTGTCACGCTCTTCATTACTCGTTCTGCCGCCTGCCTGCTTCCGACCATTATGATTAGGTCATCTGCATAGCGCACAAAATCCAGCCCTCTTGCTCCCAGTTCTTTATCCAGCTCGTTTAGCATGATGTTCGCCAACAGCGGTGATATGTTCCCCCCTGTGGAGTTCCGATTATGGTATCTTCGTACTCATCATCAATCATTACTCCACTGACAAGGAACTTTCTCACCACCGATATGACGCCTCCGTCCTTTATTGTCCGTCCGAAGATTGTCATCAGCCTGTCATGGTCTACTGTATCAAAGAACTTTGCAAGGTCAATGTCTACAATCCAGCTGTGTCCGTCGTTCATCATTTCCAATGCTCTCAGTACCGCCTGTTGTGCGCACCGATTAGGTCTGAACCCGTAGCTGTGGTCGTGAAACTGCTCCTCAAATATAGGGGTAAGTACTTGGGCTATCGCCTGTTGGACAAATCGGTCTACTACTGTTGGTACCCCAAGGTTTCTTACTCCGCCGTCAGGCTTAGGTATCTCCACCCTGCGGACAGGTTGCGGCTTGTATTTCCTCGTCCGCAACTGTTCCTTAATGCTTTCGCCGTTTTCCGAAAGGTATCCGCCCAGTTCTTCGACGGTCATTCCGTCCACTCCTGCCGCCCCTTTGTTTCTTACGACTTGCAGATATGCCGCATTGAGATTCTCTTTGCTTAGTACCTGCTCCATGAGACTACTCGTGTCCATGCGTTGTTTCCTTTCTGCCCCTTTTGCTTTTGCCGCCTTTGAAGTCATCGACAGGCGTTATGTTCCGGCTACGAAGTGGAACGTACTTCAACTGATTGATTGTTCAGCCCTTCGCTCCATTCCCATTACAGGAACTTCCCCGCTACTATGGCTTCTGCTGACTTCTCACAGTTCGTTGTTACTACAGTTAATGGAACTGCCTGTGAGACCTCCCCAGTTAAGGTGCGAACTCTTTCCCTCCATGCACCTGCCGCATTTACTCGTACTTCCGGCAACTTTTGGACTTCAGTGCCTTTTGCCACCTTATCCGTATTTCCGAGCCTTATATGCAGTTCCTGTCCGTCAGGTCAGAGGTTTGCTTACAGCTTCTTTCAGATTCCGTCTCACGGCGGACACCCTTGCTGTTCAGCTATGTGCTTCGTCGTTGCCTACGTGCACTCGGAACTTTCATCCTTTAGAATTCGCCCATGCTGGGCAAACAAAAGCGGCGTGAACAAGTCAATGTTCACGCCGCTGGTACTATATCTTCATGGATTCTGACACGCACGCTGGCTCCTGTAATTGCAATTAGCCATTGTTTTGCTCCGCCCTCTTGTCCAGCACCTGTTGGATGGTAGTTTTCAGATTATCAACCTGAACAGGCTTGGCAATGTGGGCATCCATACCGGATGCAATGGCATCCCGCACATCGTCCACAAAGGCGTTCGCGGTCATGGCAATGATGGGTACTGACTTGGCCGAAGGATGACCGCTGCTGCGGATGGCCTGGGTAGCGGCGTAGCCGTCCATGACCGGCATCTGCACGTCCATCAGAATCAAATCATAATCTCCCGGCTGAGAGGTTTCAAATTTGTCAACAGCTTCCTGCCCGTTGTTCGCGGAATCACAGCTGGCCCCAAGCAAACTGAGAATCTTGAGCAAAATCATCCGATTGACTTCAATATCATCTACTACCAGAATGTGCTTATCCCGAACTACATCAGTTTTGTTTTCCACCAGCTTGTCCTGGTGTCCACCCATGACGCGCTTGACAGCCTCCTTGAAGGTGCTCATAAAGAAAGGCTTGGGCATGAAATGGTCTACGCCAATCTCCTTAGCCTCCTGTTCAATGTCGCTCCAATCGTAAGCGGTGAGGAGAAGGATGGGGATTTTGTCCGGGTAATTCTTCCGAATCAGCCGGGCGGTCTCTATGCCGTCCAAAGTGGGCATCTTCCAGTCCAGTAGGATCATGTCATAGGGCTCGCCCGCTTCCCGGTGCTCCCGCATCATCTGGACGGCGGTATGGCCGTTGGTGGCAAAATCCGTGACCACGCCTACCTTGGACATGGTTTTTACGATATGGTAGCAGACCTCCTCATCATCGTCTGCCACGATTAGCTTGGCCAGCCTGTGGTTCGTCCAGAATTCAGGATCCACATCCCTCTCTTGGATTTGGAACTCGATCTCTACAGTGAAAGTACTCCCCTCGCCCAGCTTGCTTTCCACCTTAATGGTGCCGCCCATCATCTCCACCAGGTTTTTGGTGATGGGCATACCCAGGCCGGTGCCCTGTATCTCGTGGACAGCCGGGTTATCCTCCTCACGGGTGAACGGCTCGAACAGCACCTTCTGGTATGCCTCACTCATGCCCATACCGTTGTCGCTGATGGTGAAGCGGACGCGGCTATAATTGTTGACCACCTGGGGCATCTCCTCCATCCCAAGCTGGATGGTCCCGTTCTCTGGGGTGTACTTCACAGCGTTGGACAGAAGGTTGATCAAAATCTGGTTGAGCCGCATCTTGTCGCCCAGCAAATGCTCGAAGTTCATGTGGGTGGCCACAATATCGAAGGTCTGGCCTTTCGCATTTGTCTGGGGACGGATAATACTGTTGATCTCATTAATGACATCAGCCATATCCATTTCAGATATGGTCAGAGTGGCGCTTCCGCTCTCGATTTTGTTCATGTCCAGCACATCGTTGATCAGACCCAGCAGGTGCTGGCTGGCCGCGTCGATACGCTTGTTGTATTCCATGACGGTGCTGGGATTATTTACCTCGTCCCGCATGAGTGCCAGGAAACCGATGATAGCGTTCATGGGAGTGCGGATGTCATGGCTGACGCTGCTGAGGAAGGCGCTTTTGGCGTCGTTGGCCGCCTGCGCCATGTGCAGGGCCTCGGCCAGATCATTCTGGGTTTTTCGCTCCTTGGTTCGGTCGGAGAGATAGAACACTCGTTTTTTGCGACCCTGAATGTCAACGCAGTAAGTGCTTTCCAAAAAATACCTGCACTCGCCGGTTTTGGGATTGACCCGCTCCGCGTTTCGGGGCTCCGCCATTTCCCCGGGGCGCAGGGTTCTGATCTTTGCGTAGTAGGCGACGGCCTCCGCGCCGGCAGCTGCATCGGAGGCTTGAAAATACGGGATCAGCTCGTCCGGCGTTATGCCCAGCACCCGCTCCAGATTGGGGCTGACATACTCAAGCTTCTCCGTCTCGTGGTCCAGTATGATGTACATATCATCGGTATTCTGGGAGAGGTATGTAAAAGAGAAATCAAACAGCTTCGACCGGTACGCGGTTTCCTGTTCCTTCGCCTTGATTTCCTTTTGTGTACGCCATACCAGGAAAATAAACGTGGCGCAGATCACCAGCATCAAAGCAAAGAATCCCATCATTATTTGTGTGTCGCGCATGATTTCGTCTGCCACATTCTGAATCGTATCCACCGGAACGCTGGAGAGTATATGCCAACCATCCATACTTTCGATGGGGGCAAAGGTGTAAATATAGTCGCCATAGTCTCCTCTGAAGACGATGCTGCCTGTCTCATTTGCATCCAGCGCCGCTCTGAATGCGTCGACATCAGCTTGAGGAACGTGGACATCTGAGAGTGCATCGAAAATATTTTCGTAAGTCTGACTTTCTTTCCTCAGAACAGACCGCAGTAAGATATCTCCCTCCGGATCCAAAATGTAACCGAAGCCTTCACCGTTGTAGATTGAGAGGGAAAAAGATTCCAGAACCTTGTTCCGGTCATAGCTCTTCTGGATCAGCCCCGGATGTCCATTCTGAAAGGTAAAGGTTTCGTAAAAGGCGAATTTTGAAACGCCAGACGTGAGCCCGACGTAGTTGTCACGAATACCGCTGCCGGACAGGCTGTGGTATTCGTCCATCTCCTCCGGCTCCGAGTGCATGACCTTGCCGTGGTTGCTGCTATAGATCCAGTTCTCCTCCAGACATACCACCGCGAAGTTCGCGTCCGCTCCCGCAAAGGTGGCCAGCAAATCCTGGAGGTCCTCGTCGTGTCCGTTTTTGGAAAAATACTCCGCACAGATGTGCAGGCGTTCCCGGTCTCCGAAGACAAAATCCTCAAAAGCCTGGCGCTGCTGTATGGTTACATTCATAACATCCTGGATTGCGCTGTTTTTTAGATTGGCTTTTATCCTTTGAAGATAGACACCTGCGCCGAGCGCCATAATCCCCATACAAATAACAATCAAAGCAGTTAGAAGCAGCCGCTGATATTTCTGGATTTTTTTGATCATTGCACATTGCTCCCTATCTACAAAATCGAGCTGTCTGAATTATTTTATAATAACACATTTAATCATAATACCGATGGGGATATCTGTCAACACAGAGTTCATTTTGTGGCAGCACATGCAGACAAACAGGATAATTTTGTCCAATTGGATTTGTTTACTGATTATGAGGCATTGGAAAAGCAGAAACAGGAAGAAGATGCAAAGATGAAAAAAGAACGGGCACTGCAAGAAGCCGTTTTATCCGTAAAGAAGAAATTCGGGAAAAATGCCATCTTAAAAGACATAAATTTGGAAGAAGGCGCAACAGGTAAGGAAAGGAACAACCAGATTGGAGGGCACAGAGCATAATGGTAAAATATGATGATATCATCAATCTGCCACATCATGAATCCACAAAGCATCCAAAAATGCCTGCATTGGGCAGAGCTGCTCAGTTCTTGCCTTTTGCCGCACTGACCGGACATGATGCGGCTGTCAGGGAAACAGCACGGCAGACGGACAATAAAATGGAACTGGACGAGATCAGGAAGGAAGAACTGAATGAACATTTACAGCTGCTCAGGGAACATCTTGTGCAAAAACCGCAAGTAAGCATTACTTATTTTGTTCCTGATACGAAAAAAAGAAAGCGGTTCCTGTCTTGCCATAACAGGAGCCATAGGAAAAATAGAGGAAAACCAACATCAGGTCATTATGGAAAACGGAACTGTTATCCCAATGAATGATATTTATGGGATTGAGAGCACGATTTTTGATGATGCTGGATACTAACAGCCAATACCCGCCATACGCCACTCATGGGCATAATAATTATACCGCAGGCGGAATGTCCGCTGCATGCCATAAAGGGATGCCGTACAGATAAAATTTGCCCCAAGCTGAACCCCATCCCTGGTCTGTTGAAATAACCCTGTTTCATAGTCAGCAGACAATTTTATCGTCAGGCTTTAAAGGACCTAATCTTTTGCCTTGTTTCCTTAACTTGCCAAGCCACTTTATGCCTCTAATTCTATCAGCCATCCGAACGGCCTCTCTTCCACCATATACGTTTCCTTTCCGGCTTGTCAAATCATTATCCGCACTTCTATTCTGCTGTCTACAAGCTCTGCAAACCTTTTCCCATCCTCATGTGAACCCACAACTGTCCCATAGTGTGTGGGGATTGCAAGCTTCGGTTTCATACGGTTCACAAGATTGGCCGCTTCCTTGCAGTCCATCGTGTATTTCCCACCGACAGGAATAAGTGCCCCATCACATTTTATGTCTTGGTTATCGGGTGTCATGTCGGTATCTCCAGCCACATAATACCTGACATCATCCATTGTCACCACGTATCCTGCATAGCCTTTTCCCCTTGTATGAAACGGCTTTAGCCTGTTGTATGCAGGAACTGCATTTATCATAAGCCCTTTTGCCTCGATTATTCCGCCAGGATGGACAAATTTACATTTAAGGTTCCCCAAGTTTTCCCCATGTCCTTTCATACTCTCTGGCATGATGATCCAAGTGTCTTCGTCCGCTACTTTTTTAATGTCTTCCGGCGAAAAATGATCATGATGTTCATGGGTTATAAATATAAGATCTGCATCATGGCTTTCTTCCTTAACCTCAAAAGGATCAAAATATATCACCCTTTTTCCTGTTATTTTTATGCTGCTGTGTGTTAAAACTTCTACTTCTTCAAACATTACCCTGCTCCTGCTTCCATATTATTTTTTATCTGACCCATTTTATTGGCGGTCAGATATCAGTGCTGATTTATTTTATGATATTTTATCACGTTTTTAGTGGGAAATCAAAAATACAAAAGCTAGTTTTTATCAATGTGAAAATGAAAAATGAGATTCAAGAGGTCTCAATCTGGGTTCTTTTGAAATCTCATCTCTTTAATTATTACAAATTCATATTTATAATACAACACACTTTACTTGACAAACCCGCAAATATTAAGTATTTGACTTATTCATATGAATTTTAATGATTGTTTAATGTGTTAGTTTTCTGCTAGGTTTTGTTGTAACTCCAGTATACGGGATTCTGAAAGACTTGAATATAGTATAACCTTAGATATTGGCATATTGTCCTTCAACATACTAATTGCAATTTGTTCCCTGCTCTCTTCTCTGCCCTCTTCCCTGGCTTCCTCTTTCGATTCTTCAAGTTCTGAAATCCATGCCATATATTCGCGCCTCCATTCTTTGTTTTCCCTTGCTTTTTCCACTTCTTCATACAATTTCTTTGTAAAATCACTCTGGGTTAATTCCTCTATTAAGTATTCAAAAAAAGCCTTAATTCCTTCTGATAGCCCTTTTGTATCGCCATAGGGGTCTACAAACACTTTTGTTGTTTCATCCCCGAGTTCCAGATCCGGCATTTCCACGCAGCGATTGGAAAAGGTATATTATTCATTGCTAATGTTTTATCCCGAGATTACTTTACAGTGCCTTTTATAGCATGCAATCCCGTATTTACGGATGGTAGTCATACCATCATCAATTAATCTTTCCTCGTAATTTCTGTCATTGATCTGTTTCAATGCTTCCCGGCATCCAGTATCAAATGCCGCCTTTTCAGCATATTTTAATTCGATAATGATGCCTGTTTGTTTATCTTCAATTTCTATGCTGATGTCGCTGTAACCATCACCTGACTCGGCATTTGACTGGACATCCCATCCGTCCATATTTCCCAAAAGACCAAGTAATATACCGTGGTAAAAGTTTTCTTTCATTTCCTT
>JAIEDW010000446.1 GCA_029067805.1 Lachnospiraceae bacterium | reverse complement strand
GTATAAAAGAAATAATGTTCATAATTATTTCATTATATTTTTTATTCTGTGTCATTTCTTATCCCCCTCCTCATAAAATACCCAGGTACCGCTGGTTGCAAAGACAATGCCCGTGAAGATGGCTATGATAATGAAAAAGACAAACGATATAGCGCAGGCGTATCCTATCTGATTGTCCTTAAATGCATAACGATACATCAGGTAGGTAATGAATGTAGTAGAATTGCCCGGTCCACCGCTTGTCAACGACAGAGCGGGTGTTACCACCTGCATATTAGTTATCAGGCTCATGAGAAGATTATAAAAAATGATAGGGCTCATTGAGGGTACGGTGATATTGACAAACCGCTGCCATCCGTTAGCTCCGTCTATATGTGCCGCCTCATGATAAACTGCCGGAACATTCTGAAGCCCCGCCAAAAATATAACGATAAGATTGCCGGAAAGCCACACGGCTATCAGAGCAAGCGAAGGCAAAACCATAGTTGAATCGCTTAAAAACATCACATTATTGATGCCGAATGATTTTAGGATATAGTTAAACAATCCGAAGTTCGTCTCATAAAGCCAGGACCAGCCGATATACACTGCCGCAGCCGGCAGTACATACGGAAGATAAAAAACTGCGCGGAAAAAGCCTCTCGCAGGTATTTTTCTGTTTAACAGCATAGCCACAATCAAAGAATATACCATACTTCCCAAGACGGACAGTACGGTGAATATAATCGTAACCTTAATGGAATCCCCAAAATATGCGTCAATGGTAAACAGTCGGATATAGTTTTTTATTCCATTAAAATGCGGCTTAGATATACCTTTCCAACTAAAAAAGCTGATAATAAAAACAGCCAGCAGCGGAATATAGGTAAGGAAGATAAGACCCACAATGGAAGGCGCCATACACAGATACGCTACCAGTTGTTCTTTCTTCCCACGATCAGGCCGTTTTGGCCTGTCAGCAGATTTCGCCATGATATCACCTCATTTTTCTATACTTTTGAAAAACTCCCGGCCGGTCATATGACACAGCCGGGAATATATTAACTTTTCATTTTCTTCTAAATGCAATACTTAGAATCCTTCACGTGCTCCTACCAGTGCATCATAATTGGACTCTATCGCTTCCTTAGCAGTCGTCTTTCCGGTCCACACATCGCCCAGAATAGAACCAAGCAGCGTGTTGAAATCATCTGTGTTAGGCGTATAATTCCAAGAAGTACCGACAGCATAATCATTTACATAATCTACCAAAACGCCCTTAGCCTCCTCATATTCAGGGAAATTAGGGTTCTTCAGCCACTTGTCTGTCAGCTCACCGCCTTCATAGTAGGAACCCAGAACAGGCGCCCAGATACCTGTTGAAATAAGCGCATCCCAGTTATTCTCTTCCTTGGAATACCAGCGGATCCATTCCATAGCCTCTTCCGGATGTTTTGTCTGATTGAAGACAACATTTGGACCACCTGTTGCAATTGTAACTTTATTCTTCATATAAGGAAGAACACCTATACCATAGTTAAGACCTTCGTCACGGGCAGACGCCAGACAGGTACCTATATTCCATGTGCCGTTAGTTGTCATAGCGCATGTTCCTGCTATCAAAGAACGCTGTACACCATCATCCGTCAGACCTGTGGAAAGAGGTGCGCAGTGATGTACCAGATAAAGGTCTGCAATAGCCTGAATTGCTTCGATTGCAGCGTCCTCATTAATTGTAACTTCTGAACCGTCTTCATTATAGAAACCGGAACCGTTTGAACGGCACCAAACCTCCAGCTGCCATGTCAAATTCTCTACCATACAGCCATACTGTACAATATTGTCAGGATTAAAATCTGCATCGTGGGCATTCTTGCCGTTAGCATCCAGTGTCAAAGTCTTTGCCACATCTACGAACTCATCCCATGTGTAAGCTTCATCCGCATTAGCAGAAGGATAAGGCAATCCTGCTGCATCAAACATGTCTTTGTTGTAATACAGTTCAAGAGTGTTGTTTGCAACAGCATAAGCCACAGGTTTGCCGTCAGATGTAAACGTTGCAGAGCTCAAAGGTTTCGGATCATCCGGACCATACATGTCTGTCAAATCAAGCAACAGACCCTCATTAGCCCATTTCAATGTAGCAGCTTCGCTCATCAAAGCGGTATCCGGAAGATTTCCGCCGGTTGCCATAGTATTGAGTTTTTCCATATATGTTTCCCAGGGAATAGCCATACATTCTACAACAATATGATCCTGCTCAGCATTGAAGATATCAGCCACAGCCTGAGTGTTCTTTGCTTCTTCCTCGGCTCCCCAGAAACAGTAAGTAATATGCACTTTTCCATCATCCGCAGAATTATCAGCGGAAGGTGCCGCCGTATTATCAGCGGTAGTTGCATTGTCTGCAGCAGGTGTATCTGCTACAGGAGCTTGACTGTCGGAGGGGACATCTCCCCCGTTGCTGCCGCAGGCAACAAGTCCAAGCAGCATCCCCGTTGCAAGCATCAATGATAATTTCTTTTTCATGTTTTAATTTCCTCCTTATAAAAATTTTATTTATAGGCATTTGTTACATGCCGAAACCCATTAATTTTACTGGGTTTTCTTACTTATTTATAGTATATATAAATAC
>JAIEDW010000445.1 GCA_029067805.1 Lachnospiraceae bacterium | reverse complement strand
AAGAAAAAGGTGTATGAGGCGAATATGGATTTGCCCAAGTACGGTCTTGTGACATTCACATGGGGAAATGTCAGCGCAATCGACCGTGAGAGCGGTCTGTTCGTGATTAAGCCAAGCGGTGTCGATTATGATCTGCTCAAGCCAGAAGACATGGTTGTCATGGACTTGGAGGGCAACAAGGTAGAGGGAAAATATAATCCTTCTTCGGACACACCGACACATTTGGAACTTTACAAGGCGTTTCCGGAAATCGGCGGCGTTGTTCATACGCACAGTACATATGCGACAAGCTGGGCGCAGTCGGGTAGGGCAATTCCCTGCTATGGCACGACGCATGCGGATTATATGTATGGAGAAATCCCCTGCGCGCGCGTGCTGACACAGGAGGAGATTGACAGCGGATATGAGAAGAACACAGGTACGCTTATTGTAGAAACGTTTAAGGATAAAGATGTTATGGCAGTTCCGGCAGTGCTCTGTAAAAACCACGGTCCGTTTGCGTGGGGCAAGGATGCAAAGGAAGCTGTACATAATGCGGTAGTGCTTGAGGAGGTTGCAAAGATGGCGCTCTTTACGGAGCAGTTAAAGCCCGACGTGGAGCCTGCGCCGCAGCGCATACAGGATAAGCATTATTATAGAAAGCATGGCGCAAATGCTTATTACGGCAACAAAGTAGAAGAGGAATAGGAATAGGAGGTATTTAAACATGACAAATTTGGAACTTCAAAAAATGGCAAATGAAGTTCGTAAGGGTATCGTTACAGGCGTTCATGCGGCAAAGGCAGGACATCCGGGCGGATCGCTTTCCGCAGCAGATATCTTTACATTTCTTTATTTCGAGGAAATGAACATTGATCCGAAAAATCCCAAGAAAGAGGACAGGGACAGATTTGTTTTGTCAAAGGGACATACAGCTCCCGGTCTTTATTCAGCGCTTGCAAACCGCGGCTATTTCCCTGTGGAGGATTTGGCGACACTGCGAAAACTCGGTTCGTATCTTCAAGGACATCCTTGTATGCAGCATGTGCCGGGTGTTGACATGTCTTCCGGTTCTCTCGGACAAGGTATTTCCGTAGCATGCGGCATGGCGCTTGGCGCAAAGATGTCCAATGCGGATTATCGTATCTACACACTTCTCGGCGACGGTGAGTTGGAGGAGGGTCAGGTTTGGGAGGCATCGATGTTTGCGGGCCACAGAAAGCTTGACAATCTCTGTGTGATCGTTGATAACAACGGTTTACAGATTGACGGAAGCATTGATGATGTATGCTCTCCGAATCCGATTGACAAAAAGTTCGAGGCGTTTAATTTCCATGTGATCAGACTGGACGATGCGCACGATTTTGATAAAATCCGTGCGGCATTCAAAGAGGCGAGAGAAACAAAAGGAATGCCATCGGCGATTATCGCGCACTCATTGAAGGGTAAGGGCGTATCGTTCATGGAAGGAAATATTGATTGGCACGGCAAGGCTCCGAACGATGACGAGTATGCTGTTGCGATGGCAGATTTGGAAAAGATAGCGCAGCAACTAGCTTAAGTGCGGAAAGGAGATATAGAGATGGCAGATGTAAAAAAAGTGGCAACAAGAGAGAGCTACGGAAACGCTCTCGTTGAAATCGGTAAGGAAAATCCGAATTTGGTCGTTCTTGACGCTGACCTTGCGGCAGCGACGAAGACCGGCGTGTTCCGGAAAGCTTTTCCGGACAGACATATTGATTGTGGCATCGCGGAATGTAATATGGCAGGTATAGCAGCAGGCTTATCGCTTTCGGGAAAGATTCCGTTTATGAGCTCGTTTGCGATGTTTGCGGCAGGTCGTGCGTTTGAGCAAGTAAGAAACTCGATCGGTTATCCGCACTTAAACGTAAAAATTGGTGCGACACATGCAGGAATTACGGTAGGCGAGGATGGCGCTTCTCATCAGTGCAACGAGGATATTGCCCTGATGCGCACGATTCCCGGCATGGTAGTTATGTGCCCCGCGGATGATGTGGAGGCAAGAGCGGCAGTTCGTGCGGCAGTTGAATACGAAGGACCTGTCTATATCCGCTTCGGACGTGCGGCAGTGCCTGTGATCAACGACAGACCGGATTACAAGTTTGAGATTGGAAAGGGTACGGTTGTCAGAGAGGGAACAGATGTAACCATCGTGGCTACAGGTATCTGTGTAGATTCCGCTCTTGGAGCTGCTGAGATGCTTGAGAAGGACGGTGTGAGTGCGGAAGTTGTCAATATCTGTACAATTAAGCCGCTTGATGAGGAAGTTATTGTTAATTCCGTTAAGAAGACAGGAAAGTGCGTAACCGCTGAGGAGCATTCCGTAATCGGCGGACTTGGCAGCGCCGTTTGTGATGCGCTTTGCAAGTCTTATCCGGCGCCTGTGTACAAGATCGGTATGCAGGATATGTTCGGTGAGTCCGGTTCGGCAGCGGCTTTGATTGAGAAGTATAAGCTTGACGCAAAGGGCGTTTATGAGCAGGTTAAGGAGTTCCTTAATAAATAATTTTGGAGGAATGATATGAGTAGTTCAAAGGTATATTTTACATCATTTAAGGCGACAGGAAACGAAAACCTTTTGCAGAAGCTGCACAGACTGATGAAGACGGCAGG
>JAIEDW010000444.1 GCA_029067805.1 Lachnospiraceae bacterium | reverse complement strand
GCCTATGCAAATATAGCGTTTCCTTAACTTCACCAAACGCCGACAGGCTTTGCAAGTCAAAAAATATCCCGTGAATATACATATATTAAAATATGATGCATTTCGCGAGATATTTTTATTTTTGGATTCTAAACCAAAACTACACGGATAAAGCAGAATAATATTCTTGCTATTCTCTTGGGAAATTTAATTGCATTTCCACAGCAGAACACTTTCCAAAATACTCTCCTCCAGGCGCAGTATAAAAATCAAATCGTTCCGTGTATCTAACACCATTCTCAGCCGTCTTACTATATACAAGCATACCATCAGTCGCAACATCGGGGGTGCCATATGCTTGCAGGATATCACTCTTAGTGCATGTAAAAAAACCATATCCATCAAGATTGGTAAGTTTTCCCGGATATGCCTCATAGGGATCTGGCATAGTCAGCTTATCCACCCCTGTTTCGTCTATACTACATATCTCACAATCACCTGCCTTCAAAGGACCATCTGTTCTATTTACCAACCACACTTTTATTCCCGGACCATAGTCTTTACCTTTAGGGCGAATTATTATTCTCATAGTACTATCATCTCTACCTGGCTCACAAATATCGTCTAGGGAATCTATGCTATCACCGAAAGAATCCTTAAATGCCTCATATGATCCACACGCCAAAATATCATTCGGTGTAACAGGAAAATGATAATCAACTCCATCCAGATTAAATCCCATATCATCATCATAAGCGCCATTATACGGTAACCCCATATTGTCAATATCGTCATCAACATCCGTTGATATCTCGTCAGTTACATCATTTCCGTCTGCATAAGCATCCGTCATTTGCTGCACAATGACAGTTTCTTCTACCTTCGGGTTTTCATTCTGACTGCTATCGGATGCACTGCCACATCCATATAACAGAATACTACATAAACTGAAACTGATAATCAAACATCTCTTCATAATTCATCCTCCATCATTTATTACATTTTATCATTCGATTTTAACAGTATCTTATTCTTATGGCAGAACTCCTCCAGCCATGCACAATCCGCAGGCGAAAGATTTTTCCCCAAAAGAATCTCCTTAATTGCCGGAGCTGTTTCCGAATACGCGCCTGCCTTTTGCGGAGATATTTCTTCAATATGCCGCCATTCGGCTTCTTTCTGATACTCGTCGCCCTTTGTAACATAGATTTTTTCTCTTCTTTTGCATACAATATCCAGTATTGTTTTACGTTCCTTGTATACAACCGGTATGATAAAATACCCCTTGCTGCACATTTCTTCTATGGAATACGTAATACAGATGCCGTTTCCGTTATCCGCATACTCCTTCCAAAAAAATTCATTATCATATAATTCCGTAAAACACGTAACAGCATATTTTTTTCTAAATTCCTTCAAACCGGAAATCAGAATCGCATTTGCGCTTTCTATGCTCCCCTCAAGCGGATCCTTCTCTTCCAGATGCGCATACGAACTCATCCATAGTTGTTTTCGTTCCAAAGCCTGTTTTTCACAGTCTGCATGAAACGGTCTGTAGCGGTATAAACAGCCATCTTTGCATTGCTCCAAAACCATCCGGATTCTTTTTGCATTATCACTGTCTAAATATTCGTTTACAAATTGCTCTTTTTCTCTGTTGTCCATTATCTTTTGTTCCTCCTATTTGACAACCTATAAAACGTACAAATATCTCTGTTTTTCCTCTTTTGGCTTCTCCTTTCCTACATTTGAAATAATATCCAATACACATAATACAATATTATGATGACTTAGCTTTCCGCTATTTCCGCCGTTTCCAAACGATATTTGATATAACTCCTTATATAACAAAAAAGACCATTCCACTAACAGAACAGCCTTTTTCTCGGTACTGACACTTTATTTCGTTTATTGACATATTATCCATAATATTGTATTATGATAACTTTTTTATATGCCGCTTTCCGCCGGAGCAGTTTCTTTTGCCTGTTTCTCATTATATTATAACTTTAGTTCATTGATTCTCTTTCTCTTTTCCGCAGTTGTATTTCGCGTATAAATCCGCGTCGTTTCAAGACTGGAATGTCCCATGATATCTGCCAGCTCCGGCAAATCCGCATACTGCTTCATATACGTGACCGCGAATAAGTGGCGGAAACTATGCGGGTGAACCTTGTGCTTGGGGATTCCCTCTATATCCGCCACGCGAATCAACATTTTATATACTCCGTTTCTGCTGATCGGACGATGCTTATTCCCAAGAAAAACCGCACCCGACGTTATCTTTTCTTCTGTACAGTAACGTTCCAGTTCCGCAGCCAGTTTTTCCGGCAGATATACTTCCCGCATTCTTCCCTTGTTGTAAATCACAAACTTTCCCTGATGCAGCGCCTCCACTGTACAGCCCGACAGCTCACTAATCCGAATGCCGGTCAGCGCAAGCGTCCTCATAATGCAGTAATACTTCCGATACCCGCATCGTTTTGCACACAAAAGCAGCCGCCGATATTCCTCCGCGCTGATCATATTGTCCGGACACTGGTTTTTTTGAAACCTTACTGTTTTGATATAACAGCTCTCAAGCTGCTCATACTTTAGATAGCAGTTTAGAGCTGTAATGTACAAATTTATACTCGCGGGACTTTTGTTTTCTGTCATCAATGTTTGCTTGTACGCCATTGTTTCCTTTTTTGTAATCTCCCTCTCTCCCATAAACTCCAGAAATCGTTGCGCCTGTCTCAGATATACTGTCCTTGTATTCTTTGCAAGCTCTTTCCGAAGCAGATATTTTTCATATGGTTTTAGCTTATCCTGTACACGCATACTTCCATCCTCCGTTTACAGGCATCAGAAACTGTCCAAACACTCTATTCTCACCAAACACCGACAGGCTTTGTAAGTCAAAAAAAATATCCCATAAGAAACAACTTTGTCAAACCATTGTTTCTTATGGGATTATTCTTATTTTTATCGACCTGTTTTAGTAAAATACATGATTTCCGATCACAAGTCCGTCTCTGCCGTTATTTCTTCTGAAATGAAGCGCATCTCCGACATTACATGCACCGTTGATAACCTCATTTGCTGCCTGTACGCATGACGGCTTAATGTTTCCGTTCAAGATCAGCGATTCCATTTTGCCCTTGGAAGCCGGTACAAACTGTCCCGATGCGTAGATTACTTCCGTAATCGTATTCGGGTAACCGCCGCATCTTACACGGTTCATAACAACCGCGCCTACAGCAACCTGACCTTCATAAGGCTCACCGCCTGCCTCGCACTGAATGAGTGCTGCAAGGATATCCGCCTCCGATGCCGTAGCAAGCACTGCCTCTTTCTGCACGTTTCTTCTTTGTGCCGCCTCTGCTGCCTTGCGTTCCTTTTCTGCCTGTTCTCTAGCCTTGATCGACTCCATCGACTCTGCCTTGTCTATATCAAATACAACCTTCACGTATTTTGCCGAAACATAGCCCGTGGTTCCCTCGTAATTTACGCTGACCCACTCACCCTGTTCCTCGATTGCCTCAACTGCCTCACCGTTTGCCAAAAGTCCGAGTACACCCGCTTCCAAGCTTGTGTCCTTTCTGACGCGCAAGGTTTCGGTTTCGGAATATGCCGTAAGCATTCCGACATCCTTGGCAATCTCCTTTGCTTCGTTTCCGAAATACAGATATTCGTCTTTTATCCAGCCGGTAACATCTCCCGACTGCACTTTTGTCCAGCCGTTCTTCTGCGTAACGATCTCACCGCCGCAGTCCTTGTAAAGCACGCCGACTTTCTCCGCGTCCTGATCGGCTTCCTGTCTCATATTCACCGATTGATTTACTTTTGCCATTACAAGTGTTCCTTTGTTCTCGTCGTCCTTCTTTGTTTCCGACGCTGTCCTGCTCTTTGTAATCGCAATCATTTCCTCGGTTTCCATCACAACGGCTGCCTCAAGCACTTCGGCTGCGCCTGCTGTTGTATAACTCCAGTCGTTCCGCTCCAAGCCGCTTGCCGCCACCGTATCGCCTACAATCGTAACTTCTGAATTCATCTTGTCTAAGGTGGTATTTTGCTCACTGCTTGTTTTATCGGCTGTAATCGTTTTCTTACTGCCCGCCGCCTCTGCATCCATCGATAGCGATGTAAACGCAAGCGCTGCTGCCATAATAAACGGCAAACATTTCCACTTTTTACAATTTGCTTTCATTTCCTGCCTCCATAGGTTAAGTATTGAACCAAAAATATATATTGCATATCAATTTCATACATATCCATTGATTCGAACCGTTAATTTTTTATACTCAACCCCAATTTCATGCATTGTAAGAACAATTTTAATTATTTCTTACAATTTTGCAATAAATGTTACATAATTATTAACACCTATTACGATTTTATATAATAACAAAGAGTTCGCGACTTGTCAAGTCACGAACCCCAATATTTTTATTGAAAATAAACTATTTTTATTTTCTAAATTGTATATTTTGTACAAATAATTCTTTTAATTTACATAAATCGACCCCTTTTTCACACAACTCGCATCGGCGCGTCAAACCTCCGCACGCCTTGTGATCAGCGCAAAAAACAATGCTATCACGGCACATATTCCTGTCACAAGCAGCGCATACTGTCCAAATCCTTCCCATTGATCATGATAAATCCGACTAAGAAACGGAAGGACAAGAACCATCGCAGCGTACCAGAATATCGGTATGCCCAAATATTTCCTTCGCCGCGCCGATTTTTCATGACTTGGTGCGCCGAAGATCTTCGTGCAGATTTTTCCCGCCAGAAAATAAATGACAAACAAAGACGAGAAATATACCGTGGTTCCGATCATGGTATGCAGCCTTTGCGCAGTCAGCAGCCCCGACAACAGCCCTTTCTCGGTAAGGAGGATCGGAAGGTAAATCGATATCGTGATCCGAATTGCGTTTACAATGACCGTTGCGAGATAGGAAAAGCCGACACTGAACGCAAACCAAAAAGCTTTCTTTCTCTGCGTGTCCAAAACATGCGTAAAGGAAACGATCAGCATCAAAAACGTAAGTATAAGGAACCGCACGCCGGAGCATGAGGGAGCAATGATAAAACGGTATGCATGGCTGACGTATCCGACATGCGAAACATATTCAAACGAAATCCCGCCAAGGATTTTAACGCACCATGAAACGGGCGCTAAAATCCATGTAAGGGCATCACTGTCTGCCGTGCCGCAACAAATTTTTACGGCAAACGCGGCGGCAAATGCAATTAAATAAATGAAACTGTTTTTTCTCATACCAATCCCCGTTTTTTCTTTTTGATGCGCAAAAGCTGTAACAGGACAAGGAACAGAACCGCTGCCGCAAATAGCATATCCGTCGGTTCGGAGCCAAGCATATAGCCGCCCAGTGCAAAGTCGGACACCTCTAACGGAAGGGGCAGCGGCTGATCTACATCCGTTGCATCTCCGTCCGGATTTCGTATGGTTTCCACCACCGCGATAAAGGATGTATAGGGTGTGAGCATACTGTAATTCAAACCAAGCTGCGTTACCTCATCTTTTACGTCGGGGTTATCCTTATTTAAGCCATAGTTTGTGAGACGTTCCACTTTTTTCTGCGCCCATAAATAACGCAGGGCATCACTCTTCTCTAAAGTCACTGCCGAAGCCGAAGCAGACGCGTCATCGGCAGAGGGCAGCATTTCGGCAACGGAAATTGTCTGCGCGTAATCTCCTCTTCCGGTTTTTCCCGTGATCGTAACGGCGCCTGTAGGTTCCCCCCGCCATTTTCCGAGCAACACGATCGGTCTTTTCGCAAAAAGCGTCGGCAAAACGGACGGCTCCACATCATAAACGTCAAAGCCCTCGAATTGAACAGCAATGTCTGTCATAACGGGCGACTGTATATAAGTTTTAAATTGCTCCGCCGTTTCGAGAGCATCTTCCTCATTGGTTACGATGAAGGGTTCTCCTTGACCGGTTTTCGCAATTCCTTCTATTAAATAGCGGTTGACGCCGTTTCCGATACCAAACGGAAAGAAATCCGAAGTTCCCGCATTTTCATGAATCAGTTCAAAAATTTCCTCTTCGTCGGAAATATATCCATCTGTAATCACAACAATGCTGCGCGATACATTTTCCTCCGCAGGAATCGCAATCGCATCTTTCAGCGCGGGCGCAAGCTCCGTGCCGCCGCTGCCATCCTGATGATCAATCAGACGCGTTGCCCTCTTGATATTCTCCTCCGATGCGGGAAGCGACTTTTCCGCCATCTGATACGCATCACCCGCAAACAAGATCAGATTAAACGTATCGGTTTCCCGAAGTCCCGAAACAAGGTTTCTGATCAGTTTCTTTGACGTATCCAAAGGATAACCCCTCATAGAACCGGAAATATCAAGCACAAAGATATATTCTCTTGGCGGAATATCCTCCGTTTCATAACGCTCGGGCGGCTGCACCATCATCATAAAGAAGTTTTCGCTCTCCCCTGTATTGAGCATCAATCCCGTGGAAATTTCCTCTCCCGTCATTTTGTAATCCAGAATAAAATCCCTGTTTCCCGCATAATCGTTTGGGTCCGCAAGGGAAACGACCGCCTTTGTATTTTCGTCCCATGAAACATTGATTTGGTGCGAACTGCTTACAATCCCCGTGATTGGAACTGCTGCCGAAATACTGACACGAATGTCATATTTATCATCGGGCAGGGTGCCCTCATGCAAGTAAGGCGTCTGCGTCCATTCTTCGCGCTCTCCGTTCTCATCCACAGCGGGGCTGACATATCTTGGACCCACAACGGTAGGATAAACAAATTGATAAATACCCTCTGTCGGCGTAATCAGCTCCGTATAGTGAAGATCGATCGAAACGACATCTGTCGGCATAATATTTGCGACATTCATGGTAAACACGTTCGGGCGTTGTTCCTCCAAAAGAGAGGCGCTTTTCCCCTCTTCCTTCGCCTCCTCGTATTCATTCTCTGCCTCTTCCTTCTCCTTAATCTGCGCCGTCACAAGCTGATTTCCGATCTGCATCTGCATACCGTGGACCGTCACATCATCCGACGCGGGGAATACATAACTTGCATTGAGCGGGCTTGCGCCTTCGTTCGCATAGGTCTGCTTTACATGGATATCCGCAATCATTCCGTTGATGTCAACCGTTACATTCGTTTCCTTTAACGGAAAGCAGTCTAAAGAGGGATCCTCCGTTTCCACATAAAAATAGGGCGCACCTGTTTTATTCTCGTCATCTGTTTCCTCCTCGGCATGAACCGTCAAGGCGGAAAACGTTACAAAAACAAACAGTGCCCCTAAAACGCATAATAGTTTTTTGTAATTTCTCATCATATTGTACACGACCTTTCTTAATTGAATACTTACGATATATTTACAATACAATGGAAATTCATCAAACTTGCATATTTTTTGATACAAAGAAGTATACATTTTTGCATAAAATTTGCATCATTTTGCATTTACATATTTTTTGATTTCTCGACACATGCGCAGACAGCGTCAATTACCGCCGCACGCAGCCCCTTTTCCTCCAAAACTTTCACAGCCTCGATCGTCGTTCCGCCGGGTGAGCATACCATGTCCTTTAACTGCGCGGGGTGCATGCCCGTTTCAAGCATCAGCTTTGCGCTGCCAAGCACGGACTGCGCCGCAAACTCATACGCCTGCGCTCTTGGAATTCCTGCGCACACTGCCGCATCTGCAAGCGCCTCGAGAAAGAGAAAGACATATGCCGGTGAACTGCCTGCCACTCCTGTAAACGCATCAATTAACCTCTCGGGAAGCACGCTTGCCTTTCCGAAGCTCTCCATCAGACGAATTACCAGCGCACTGTCCGCCTCTGTTGTGTCCGGCTTTACGCACACACAGGTACATGCCTCACCCACAAGCGCGGGCGTGTTTGGCATACACCGCACAAGCCGCAGGGACTTTCCAAACTGCAC
>JAIEDW010000443.1 GCA_029067805.1 Lachnospiraceae bacterium | reverse complement strand
CTTGAGGTTGCCCATGACTTGAAGAAACGGAAAGCAAACCGCATTTTTGTCGCTGCCACGTTTGGTCTTTTTACAAACGGTCTTGGACGCTTTGACAAAGCGTATGAAGATGGCACGATCTACAGGCTGCTCACCACAAATCTGATCTATCAAAGACCGGAACTTTTGGAAAAGCCTTGGTATATCAGCTGCGATATGAGCAAATACATCGCATACATCATTGATACCTTAAATCACGACTCGTCTATCAGCGATCTGCTCAATCCGCTTGACAGAATACACAGCATTATTAGTCGATATAAAAAGGGAAAGTTATAGTATATAGCAAAAAAACATGCATTACCGAAAACGATAATGCATGTTTTTATTTGTTATTATTTATTTAATCATCATATCCATTCGGATTGTTTGACTGCCATCTCCAACTATCAGCGCACATATCCTTGATATCGTACTGTGCCGTCCAGCCAAGTTCGTTCTTTGCCTTTGTCGCATCCGAGTAACATGTCGCAATGTCTCCGGCACGTCTGGGCTTGATCTCATACGGAATTTTTACACCCGTTGCTTCTTCAAAGTTTTTCACAATGTCAAGCACGCTGTAGCCCGTCCCCGTACCAAGGTTATAAATGCAAAGTCCCGCTTTCTCCTCAATCTTCTTGAGCGCTTTTACATGTCCGATGGCAAGGTCTACCACATGGATATAATCTCTCACACCCGTACCGTCGTGCGTGTCATAATCGTTTCCGAATACGCCGAGTTTCTCAAGTTTTCCGACTGCCACCTGTGTAATGTACGGCATTAAGTTGTTGGGGATACCGTTCGGATTTTCCCCAATCGTACCGCTCTTATGCGCACCGATGGGATTAAAGTAGCGAAGTAAAATCACGTTCCACTCGTTGTCTGCCTTCTGCATATCCGTCAAGATCTGCTCGAGCATCGACTTTGTCCAGCCGTAAGGATTGGTGCACTGTCCTTTCGGGCACTCCTCCGTAATGGGAATAAACGCCGGATCGCCGTACACGGTTGCCGATGAAGAAAAGATGATATTCTTGCAGTTATGCTTTCTCATCACATCGACAAGCGTAAGTGTACCCGAGATATTGTTGCTGTAATATTCCCACGGCTTTGCCACCGATTCGCCGACTGCCTTTAATCCCGCAAAATGAATGCACGAGTCAATGCTCTCCTTTGCAAAAATATCCTCAAGCGCCTCCCTGTCACGGATATCCGCCTTATAAAAAGTAACAGGCTTTCCCGTAATCTTTTCCACGCGCTGCAACGATTTCTCGCTCGCATTGGAAAGGTTGTCAAGCACGACCACGTCGTAGCCTGCGTTCTGTAACTCCACCACCGTATGACTTCCGATAAAACCTGCTCCGCCCGTAACTAAAATTGCCATAATGTATCCCTCCGCTCTGATTTAATGATTTCAGTGTGTTAAAATATTATCACACTTCTTACTTTTTATGATATCCCTTTTGTCTTATCGTTGCAAGCAATTTCCAAAGATATTTCATACTTGTTCTTTAATGCCCGTTTTTCGTCCGTTATTGCAAAAATTCCCTATTTCAGATAAAAGCCGGCAAGCTTCATCCCCTCATCAAAGGTGAGGGTATAGGCAATGCTCGTGTTGCTGTACGCCACACTCACCTGAACCATTGCATATCGTTTTGTGGCCTGTCTTGCCTCGGAAATGTACATTTGTCCAAAGGACTGTAATGTTCCGAAATCCGCCGTTGCAAGCTGCCCTTTAGAAAGCTCAAGTGTCGGCGCATTTAAGACCTCTTTCATATCGTCCGTCATATATGCCACAACCTCTGCATAAGCGTCATCACTGTAAAGCGTTATGATCTCCTCTGCCGCCGCTCTGATCTCCTTTTCATCAAAGACCGTGCTCTCACTGATATCGCTCCACTTCGGCATATACCAATAAATAATTCCGATTATGATTGCAATTACAATAAGGACAATTCCCCATATTTTGAGCGTCTTCTCGCGCTTTGCCGCTTTTTTCTCCTCCTTGTCAAAGTTGTCATTATACCGGTTTGCAAAATCCCACGGTATTCCCATTTTCGCAAGCACATCGTCAAGGCTTTCCCCCGCCGCGACCGCACTGTTAATCTCCGATAGCAGCTTGTCCTTGATCTCTTTCTTTTTTGATGCTCTGCACTTTAACAGCTTTGCTACCTCTTTCACATATTTCTCCGCCGTCATTTTAATCTTCCTGTCCTTTCATCGCCCGCATGAGTTCTTTCCTTTCTATCGTATTACTCCGATTCCGTAAAGTCAAGCAGTTTTATCCGCGTTCCTTGATAACGATTTCCATACTGCCTGTAATGCAATAAAGGAAGCTTACCGCTTCCTCTACCACATTATTTTTTAGGAATTTATACAAATGCTTTCATGCATATGTATCACATATTATCTGCGCTTTTGATCACGCCGCAGCCGATTTTTTCGCCGGAATTTCCCGACGGCTGTGTCATAAAATCATCCGGCATTTTGTGAATGACCACGCTTCTTCCGATAATCTCATGGATAGTAAAGCGCTTATCGTAAAAGGAAAGCCACGCATAGCCCTGGTTTGCCATGAGCTGCACCATATCGCCTGCATGGTGGGGGTGTGGCTCATTTGTCGGATTGTAATGATTTCCTGTCTTGTCAAACGGCAGCGTGCAGTCCCCGTTCTCATGAATATGCATTGCATAAAAGTCCGACGAAAACTGCGTCACAATGTTTGGCATTCCGAAAATTTCCGTTTCAACCAGCACGCCCGCATACGGCGTCTGAAAAAATTTTACGATACCGCTTAACTGCGGATTTTCGGCGTTTCCTCTAATCCACGCCACTGCCTTTGGTTTGCCGTTTCTGAGAATATCAGTAAAAATCATTCCGGGTGTTACGTCTGTCATGTTTTAATCTCCGTTTTGCTTTTATCTTTATCATATGCAAAACCGCATCATCTGACATCTCACATCTCCACCACTCTGTCCGCCAGCGCAATTGTCGAAGGTCTGTGCGCAATCATAATGATCGTCATCTGCCGCTGTAGCTTTTTCATCGCATCGTTTACAAGCTGCTCCGATTCGTTGTCCAGTGCGGAGGTTGCCTCGTCGAGCAGCATGATTGGCGCCTGTTTCAAAATTGCCCTTGCAATCGCAATGCGCTGTCGCTGTCCGCCCGAAAGCCGGTTGCCACGCTCTCCTACCGCAGTATCATATCCGTTCTCCAACGTCAAAATAAATTCATGTGCATTTGCCAGTTTTGCCGCCTCCTCAATCTCCTCATCGGACGCATCCAGCCTTCCCATGCGAATATTTTCTCTGATACTGCCGTTGAACAAAAACGGTTCCTGCGGCACATAAGCAATCCGCTGCCGCCATTCCCTGCGCGTTACCTCCGACATGCTTTTCCCGGCGATACAAATGCTTCCGTTCTGGATGGGATAAAGTCCCAAAAGCAGCTTGGAAACGGTCGTCTTTCCGCAGCCCGATGCACCTGTGATTGCCACGCACTCGCCATTCTCAATGTCCATGCAAAAGTGATTTAACAACAACTCGTCGGCACTGTCATACGAAAAATCAATATTGCGCATACTGACCGCCTTATCCGAATTTCCGCCATCCGCAAGCTCACGCATACGCTCGGGTTCCCGCTCCTCCTCGAGGAAATCAAAGATGTTCTGCGCATAACTAAGATAGGCTATCAACTGTGGGAAATATTTTCCAAGCTCCATAAATTGAACATTAAAACTACCATACAAAGTATAAATCGCCGCAAGCGCACCGAGCGTCGTGTAACCTTGTTGCACAAAGGAAACACCGATCAGCAGAAATACCAGTGCACACAAAAGCTCAAATCCGCTGCTGCTGCTCTCCAGACACGCGGAGAAGAAATTTCTGCGTTTTGATTTTATGACATACGTGTCATTCTCTTTAAGGTAAGACTGTACGGTCTGAGCGCCCGCCCGATACATTCTCGCCTGCTCCATTCCCTGTAATAAATCCGAGAGCCTTTGTGTCATGTTGCTGTTGATTTCTGACAGCGAACGGTTCGCCCTCCGCATCGGTTCCACCAAAAGCATATTCACCATAAGCATTACACTGTTTACCGCCGCAAGGCATAAGGTCAGCTGCCAGCTTAGGGCAAACATCGGCACCAAATATACCACAACTTGTAAAAACGGCGTCACTGTACGGCGCAGCCGTGAACCATAGATGTCACCCATGCGCCCCAGATCAAAAGAAACCTTTGACATGATTTCACCGCTGTGATGCTTTTCATAGTATGCATAGGGCAGTTTCATTTCCAGATCGAGCACCTTTTGATAGATCACACCGTACACGCGCTTTGCCTCAACATTGTAACAGATTGCAAAAAAACGATAAAACACAAGAGAAAGCGCTCCCCCCACCACGATGACAAGGATTGTGATAATCAGCCTATGCAGATCGCCGGTCGGCGCGATATCCACCACGCTTTTCATCAGCAACGCCGAAAATACGCCAAACATTGCAAACAAGGCGCTCATCATTACAATAGATATCAGATATAGAGGAGCTCTTTTTCCCATAACACGAATTGTTCTTACAAACAACTTCCATGTACTGATGTCCTTTTTCATTTTAATCACCATGCTCCTTTCTCAGCCTGATGCGTAGAGTTTTGCGTAGACACCGTTCGCATCAAGCAGCGCCGCGTGTGTTCCATGCTCCACGATTTTCCCGCCACTCATTACATAGATGCAGTCTGCGTTTTGTATCGTGGAAAGCCTGTGCGCGATCGTGATACAGGTACGCCCTTTCATCACATTTTCAAGCGCTTTCTGTATCAGTTCCTCCGTTTCCACATCAACTGCCGAGGTCGGTTCATCCAACAGCAAGATTGGCGCATTTTTTAAGATTGCCCTTGCAATCGAAATCCGCTGTTTCTGACCGCCCGAAAGAATCGCACCGCGCTCCCCTGTGACAGTCTGATATCCCTGTGGAAGGGTCATGATAAAATCATGGATCTGCGCTTTTTTGCACGCCTCGACAATTTCCTCATGCGTCGCGTCGGGATTTCCGTATGCAATATTTTCCTCAACCGTCGTCGGAAAGAGAAAGACATTTTGCGATACCAATGCCATGCGCTCTCTCGCCGCCTGTGCATTCCATTCGATTATCTCTCTGCCATAGAGCTGATAACTGCCGCTGTCCGGCGTATAAAACGCACACAAAAGATTAAAGAGCGTGCTCTTTCCTCCGCCCGACGCACCCACCAGCGCAATATTTTCTCCGGTTCTGACCGCAAGATCAATTCCGTCCAACACCGTATTATTTTCCATATAGCCAAAGGATATATTCTTTAGGGAAATTATGACATCATTGTCAGTTTTTCCATCCGTTTCCGTTCCGCTGATTTCATCCGGCGTATTCAAAATTTCCTCGATTCGCCGAATGCACACGATATTTCCCACTGCCTCAACAAAGATAAACGGAATGCCGATAAATGCGCCCACCAGTCTTTCCAACATTACAACAAACGCAAGCAAACCACCAAGACTGAGATCTCCCCGACTGACCAGCACAACGGCATAAACAGCACAGATAATATTGGGCAGCCATTGTACCATTTTTCTTACCAACATTACGATATTGGAAATGGAGGTACGTTTCTCCTCGTTGTCCACCAAATCCTTTGTCGCCTGCTGCATTCGTTTCTGAAAATAATCTTCAAGTCCAAAACTGCGAAGGACGAGAATGCCGCTGAGTGCGTCCTGTGCAATGCCCGTGATCACATCGGATATTGCACGATAGGTTCCAGTGAGCGCGCCGATTTTTTTGACCAGTATACTTGAAATCCAAAACACAACCGGATAGCTAACTGCCAACACAAGCAACAAACTGATGTTTAAGCTTCCCACATACGCCGCATAGATCACAAGTGCTGCGACATTATTGAGCAATGCGGGAAACGAACCCTGCAAAAAGCTCTCGGCCTCTGCCATATCCGAATTGATCTTATTGATAATGGTCGCCATATTTTCCTTTTTCAGATACGCATATTCGATACGGTAAAGCTTTTTCACCACATATATCCTATAATCGCGAATTACCTTTACACTGTACATCAATCCGCCAAACTGCTGTCCCAAAAATGCAAGCACAAAGCCTGCGAGCGTCAAAGCAATAAACTCCGGAAGAAATGCACCAAGTATGATTTCTTTTCCGCTTAGCATATCGTCAATGGCACCGCTGATCACGCTTGTTCCCCGCACAACGGCAAGGCTGAGCAGACCGGTGACAAGTAATCCGCCAATCAAAAGATAGCTGTATTTTGCCATGTATCTCAGAAAAAAGTGTTTTCGTTTTTTCATGTTTCCTCCCCCTGTTTTTGTGCATATGTATATACATTTGTGTTTTTTATCATATCACATAATTACATAAATTTCTTTCGTATTCTTGTCAAATTCATTGACATTTTTACAATTATATGTCATTTTATATGATATATCAATGGCTTTCAAATTTTGATACAGGGGGAAAGAAAACAATGCCGCTGCCGCTTTTACCGGAACAGGATCTTTCAATCGCACACCGCACACTGCCCGCCGATTACATGATGCCGGCGCTGGAAGCAGCTACGGATCATTATGCGATGGGATACATTATTTCGGGCGACCGTTTCACCATCACCCCCAAGCAGTCCTACTATACGCATAAGGGTGAGCTTGGAACGATGCCGCCGTATCTCTATCACCAAACCATGCCGATGTCACCGGAAACAAATACGCCCTATGAAGGTATTCTTGTGAAATTTTCGCCGAAATTCGCGGAACCGTTTATCGCCTCTGTTGGGTGGTCTGTTTTTAATGAAATCTACTCGCGCAGGGTACACAAGTTCCTTCCCGCGGACAGCGCAAAAATTCTTGCGCATTTATTGGAAATGATAGAACTGTATGAGAGCGATTTTGCGCAGAAAAACGTTCTTCTTCAATATATGCTTTATGAACTTCTGTTAATGGTACTGCGGCTGCGGCTTGATGAGGACGACGCGATCTCCCACCAAACGACGCTGTCCCCACAGATTCTTGATGCAATTTTTTATATGGAAAAAAATTACAGTCAAAATCCGTCTTTGGAAGAAACCGCAGTTGTTGCGGGCTATTCTCCCGCGTATTTTTCCAAGCTGTTTCACGCTCAGCTTGGCAAGTCTTACTCAGATTATTTTGCCACGATCAAACTAAAACATGTGCAGCATCTGCTTTTATCCACAAATAAAACAATTACGGAAATTGCGCTCGATACAGGGTATCACCACGTCAGCAATCTGAGTGAGCATTTCAAAAAAATGACAGGCATGTCACCTTTACAGTATCGAAAACTGCAGCAAACAAACAGCGGCGAACCTCATACAAAATAAGGTATGCCGCTGTTATTTTCTAATTGACAATCGAAAGTGTTTTCCATGTAATTCTGTTTTCCTCTGCGTTCATTTCGTCCGTAATGCCGAGCGCTTTCCTGTTTTTCTCCACGCGCGCCCACGCCTCGTCGCTTGTGAGGAAATGAATGCCTGAACGTGCTTCTAT
>JAIEDW010000442.1 GCA_029067805.1 Lachnospiraceae bacterium | reverse complement strand
GGGAGATGATTTATCGAAACGGACAATCTGCGTAACGTGGGAGGGGATGCAGTATGGATAATACAAAACTATTTCAATATGTACAGATTTATAATGTGCCGACAGCATGTAAAACTTGTGGCGGCGTATTGGTATACAGAGGCTTGGGAGAGTACATCTGTGAAGTATGCAAAGAAAAGGCTTATGACAATTATGGAAAGACACGCAATTATATTGAAGAGAACCCCGGTGCGTCAGCAGTGGAGATTGAGAAAAACACGGGCGTGAGCAAAGCTGCTATCCGCGAGATGTTAAAGGAATCGCGTTTTGAGATCGTTGAGGGGACAAAATCCTTTTTGCGTTGTGAGTCTTGCGGAAAGGAAGTTCGCAGCGGAAGATATTGTCCGGAGTGTGAGAAAAACATTCATATAATGATCGAAAAGCAGCAAAGGGAGAAGCTGCACGAAAATATGCATGGTTTTGCAATGAATACCGGCGGACAGGAAGGGCACAGGCGTTTTGTGCGTGATAAATAAAATGGCATAAAACAAAATGAAAAGGGGATGTCGCTTGACATCCCCCAATTTTTACCGTGCCAAAATATCAATGATCTCGCCTACATACATCGTGTGCATATCTCCATCTTGATACCATTTCTCAATTTCGGGCAGAAGGAAACTGTCCTTTGTAATTTTCACAGCAGCCATTTTGTTACATAAAAGGATGAAATCACCTTCATCAATAAACGGAATGGAATGCTTATAATTCCATGTAAGTCCTGCTTCCGTAACTTTATCACAATCACGTCCCGAATGCGATCCGCAGTAGTTGAGTGCGTCCCGATAGTTTGCTCCCATAAAGGAAACGGAGAAAAAGTCTGTCTTGTCAATAAATTCTTTCGTAAATCTTGAGTCGCGGATAAAGATAAAGGCAACATTTTTGCCCCAAAGGACGCCGACACCGCCCCAACTGATTGTCATGGTATTTGCCGCCTCTTTTGTTCCAGCGGAAACAAGTCCCCAATCCTGACCGATGGTTTTGAATGGATTAAATTCCAGCTCTTCCAGTGGAAATGGTTGAAATACATGCATATAATTCTTCCTTTCTGTTTCTAACTCCATTTTACAATTTTATATATATTAAAATTATACTATCATATGCGGAAAATGTCACGCGTAAACATGAAGTTACTAAAATAGAGTGAACAGTAACGGTATTGAATGATAATTATAAGATTCTCAAATTACAAGGTTCCTGTAAGGTTATCATAAGGTAGATTTAAGAATGGAATGATAGAATGGCAGATATCAAAAGGTTAAGCAACAAAAAAGATGGGAATCGGAGGATATGGAAATGAAGAAAAAGATATTTGTTGGAACGGGAACCGGTATCGTAATTGCCGTAGGTTTTATTTGTTTATGCATGTGGTTTCTTTCGGGAGCCGGCAGCGCTGAGTATTACACACAAATTGACAATCAGAAAATAGAACAGGTGGATTCACGCGGAGGAGTAATTGATTTACAAGGGGGATTGCCATATTCCTATACGCTTCCTGCCTATGACGAAAATGGCAGCGAAAAAGATATTACATTTGGAGCATCAAGAGAGTTGAAAGAAGGTGCATTTCTCCGTTTAACCGTAGCGCCTGTCCGTGGTGTCGTTGAATGGAGTGAAGTACAATATGACGAACTTCCCGCAGCCGTTCAGGTTCATTATATGAAGCCGTAAAACAAAATCTCCTAAATGCACTAAAACGCACATATAAAAACAATATATTCTAAAAAAATGCAATAAATTTGAAAATACCTCTTTACAAACATAAAAAAATTTTTTATAATTCTATGGTAAAGAATAGTGGTTCAAAAAAGAACTACTAAAATAACATTATTGCAATCAAAGTAACCAAAGGCGGTTAAAGGCATTTTTTGGTTACTTTTTTATGTTTGGGGGAAATGGAAGACAACCCCAAATTAGCTTAAAAAAGGAGAAAAGTAAGATGTTTGATGCAAAAATGAATGTACCCGAAGCACCGCTTCACAGAGCAGAATACGAGCATGACAACTGCGGTATCGGTGCGGTTGTAAACATCAAGGGGCAAAAATCAAGGGAAACAGTGGAAAATGCCTTAAAAATTGTGGAAAATCTCGAGCACAGAGCAGGTAAAGACGCAGAGGGAAAAACGGGCGACGGTGTCGGAATATTGGTTCAGATCTGTCACGATTTTTTTACGAAGGTGACAAAACCTTTGGGAATTGAACTTGGCGGGGAGCGGGAGTACGGCATTGGCATGTTTTTCTTCCCACAAGATGAGTTAAAGCGCAATCAGGCAAAGAAGATGTTTGAGATTATCGTGGAAAAAGAAGGCTTAGAGTTTTTAGGATGGAGAGAAGTGCCATGTGTGCCTTCCGTTCTCGGGCATAAGGCGGTAGAGTGTATGCCTTGCATCATGCAGGCGTTTGTGAAAAAGCCGTTAAATGTGGAAAAGGGGCTTGCCTTTGACAGAAAGCTCTATATCGCAAGACGCGTGTTTGAGCAGAGTTCCGACAATACATATGTTGTGTCTTTGAGCAGCAGAACCATTGTTTATAAGGGAATGTTCCTTGTGACACAGCTTCGGACATTTTTTGAGGATTTGCAGAGTAAGGATTATGTTTCCGCGATTGCCATCGTGCATTCGCGTTTCTCCACAAACACAAATCCGAGCTGGGAGAGAGCGCACCCGAACCGCTTTATTGTACATAACGGCGAGATTAATACAATCCGCGGCAACGTTGACAAGATGATTGCCCGCGAGGAAAATATGGAATCTGAGTTTTTGAGCCGTGAGTTTCACAAAGTTCTTCCTGTTGTGAATGCACAGGGTTCCGATTCGGCAATGCTGGACAATACGCTGGAATTCCTTGTTATGAGTGGTATGGAGTTACCGCTTGCGGTGATGATTACCATTCCGGAACCGTGGGCAAACAACAGAACAATGTCGCAGGCAAAGAAAGACTTTTATCAATACTATGCGACCATGATGGAGCCGTGGGATGGTCCGGCGTCAATCCTTTTTTCCGATGGGGATATCATGGGCGCTGTGCTTGACAGAAACGGTCTTAGACCTTCCAGATATTATATTACGTCGGACGACCAGCTGATTCTTTCTTCGGAAGTGGGCGTGCTCCCGATTGATGCCGCAAAGATTGTGAAGAAAGACAGACTGCGTCCCGGAAAGATGCTCCTTGTGGATACGGTAAAGGGTGAGATCATCGATGATGATACCTTAAAAGAGCGGTACGCGAAACGCCGTCCTTACGGTGAGTGGTTGGATTCTAATCTTGTAACCTTAAAGGAGTTGAAGATACCGAATGTGAGAGTGCCGGAATTTTCCGACGATGAAAGACAGCGCATGCAGAAGGCGTTTGGCTATACTTACGAGGAGTTAAAAACCAGTATTCTTCCAATGGCAAAGAACGGCGGTGAGAGTATCGGCGCAATGGGTGTTGACACACCAATTCCTGTACTTTCCAGAACGCATCATCAGCTTTCACATTATTTTAAACAGCAGTTTGCGCAGGTTACCAACCCGCCTATCGACGCGATTCGTGAGGAGGTTGTTACAGCAACAACCGTTTACATAGGAAAGGACGGCAATATCCTTCACGATACGGAAAAGAACTGTAACGTATTAAAGGTCAATAACCCAATCCTGACTACGACCGACCTGCTCAAGATCAAAAATATGAAGCGGGAAGGATTCAAGGTAGAGGTTATCCCGATTATTTATTATAAGAATACAAGCCTGGAGCGTGCCATTGACCGCCTTTATGTGGAGGTTGACCGTGCATACAGGGACGGCGTCAACATCATTATTCTTTCGGACAGAGGCGTTGACGAGAACCATGTTGCAATTCCATCGCTTTTGGCAGTGTCGGCAATGCAGAAGCATTTGGTGCGCACCAAAAAGAGAACAAGTGTGGCGTTGATTTTGGAATCGGCAGAGCCGAGAGAGGTGCATGATTTTGCGACACTGATCGGATACGGCGCCTGTGCGGTCAATCCGTATCTTGCGCAGGAATCAATCAAGGAACTGATTGACAACGGCATGCTTGACAAAGATTATCATGCGGCAGTGGACGATTACAATGATGCAATTCTTCATGGCATTGTTAAAATTGCGTCAAAGATGGGCATTTCCACAATTCAGTCTTATCAGGGCTCGCAGATTTTTGAGGCAGTCGGAATTGATACGGACGTGATTAACAAATATTTCACAAATACGGTATGTAGAATTGGCGGCATTAACCTTTTGGATATTGCAAAAGAGGTTGACGACTTGCATTCCCTTGCATTTGATCCGCTTGGTCTTGCAACAGATTTGACGCTCGACAGCCCCGGACAGCACAAGTCGAGAGGCGGTGCGGAGGAGCATTTATACAATCCCGCAACGATTCATCTCTTGCAGCAGGCAACGCAGCGGGGCGACTATGAGATGTTTAAACAATATTCCGCGTTATTGACTGCGGAGGACAGTGTACGGAATATTCGCGGACTGATTGACTTCAATTACCCTAAGAAGGGCATTTCGATAGACGAGGTCGAGAGTGTTGAGAGCATTGTCACCAGATTTAAGACAGGTGCAATGTCGTATGGCTCGATTTCAAAGGAAGCGCACGAAACGCTTGCGATTGCAATGAACACGCTTCATGGAAAGTCCAATTCGGGCGAGGGCGGCGAGGATTTAGAGCGTATGGTAATCGGCGAGGACGGTCTGAACCGCTGCTCGGCAATCAAACAGGTTGCAAGCGGACGTTTTGGCGTAACAAGCAGATATTTGGTCAGCGCGCAGGAAATTCAGATTAAGATGGCACAGGGTGCAAAGCCTGGCGAAGGCGGACATCTTCCGGCAGGAAAAGTGTATCCGTGGATTGCAAAGACAAGACATTCAACGCCCGGTGTGGGCTTGATTTCACCACCGCCTCATCACGATATTTATTCGATTGAAGACTTGGCACAGTTGATTTATGATTTGAAGAACTCTAACAAAGATGCACGTATCAGCGTAAAACTTGTTTCGGAGGCAGGCGTCGGAACCGTTGCAGCAGGCGTAGCAAAGGCAGGCGCGCAGGTTGTGCTGATTTCCGGATATGACGGCGGTACAGGAGCCGCTCCGAAGAGTTCAATTCATAACGCGGGACTTCCGTGGGAACTTGGACTTGCGGAAACACACCAGACTTTGATTCAAAACGGACTTCGCAATAAGGTTCGTATCGAAACAGACGGTAAGCTGATGACAGGACGTGACGTTGCAATTGCGGCAATTTTGGGTGCGGAGGAGTTTGGATTTGCGACGGCTCCGCTTGTGACAATGGGCTGCGTGATGATGCGTGTCTGCAACCTTGATACCTGTCCTGTGGGTGTGGCGACACAAAACCCTGAGTTAAGAAAGCGTTTCAAAGGAAAACCGGAGTACGTGATGAACTTTATGAAATTTATCGCGCAGGAACTTCGGGAGTACATGGCGCTTCTTGGCGCAAAAACAGTTGATGATCTGGTAGGACATACAGATTTGCTAAAGATGAAGGAGCATCTGCCCGAAGGAACAGTTTCGCTTGATTTAAGCCAGATTTTAAACAATCCTTATCAGAAGGAAAAGGCAGTGTTTGATCCGAAGCAGGTTTATGATTTCGAACTGGAAAAGACGCTTGACGAGAAGGTTTTATTAAAGAAGCTTGGCAGTGCGCTTGAGGCAAAACAGAAGAAAACGATTGAGATTGATGTAACGAACACAGACCGCGCTTTTGGTACGATTTTTGGTTCGGAGATCACGAAGCATTATTATAATACGTTGGAGGACGATACTTATGTGGTACGTTGTAACGGTGCGGGCGGACAGAGTTTTGGCGCATTTATACCAAACGGATTGACTTTGGAGCTTGCGGGGGATTCTAACGACTATTTCGGAAAAGGCTTATCGGGCGGAAAGTTGATCGTTTATCCGCCGAAGGGCAGCACGTTCCAACAGGATGAGAATGTCATTGTAGGAAACGTTGCGCTTTACGGTGCGACGAGCGGAAAAGCATACATCAATGGTGTTGCCGGCGAGCGCTTCTGCGTCAGAAATTCCGGCGCGGTTGCGGTTGTAGAAGGCGTGGGAGACCACGGATGTGAGTACATGACCGGCGGACGCGTGGTCGTGCTTGGCGGTACAGGTAAGAATTTTGCGGCAGGTATGAGCGGCGGTATCGCGTATGTGCTGGATGAGGATAATGACCTTTATATCAGGGTAAATAAGGAAATGGTTTCCATGAGCGAGATTACGAATAAATATGACGTGATCGAGCTGAAGGAAATGATAAAGGAGCACGTGGAATGCACGGGTTCCGAGAAGGGTAAGAAAATTCTTGACAATTTTGGCGAATACCTGCCGAAGTTCAAAAA
>JAIEDW010000441.1 GCA_029067805.1 Lachnospiraceae bacterium | reverse complement strand
TATCCGAACCATCTCTTTTATAATATTCGCTTAGATTTCCTGTATTGTTTATCTTTTTACTCAGTCCTAAATACTTAGCCGAAACCAGGTAAGTATCTGTACTCTTTGCATCCTCACCCTTTAAATGATCTGCTATACTTTTCCTGTATATCTTTTCTGATTCCAGCTCTTTTCTTAAACTATCATTAACAGGAACCTTATCTAAATTGCTTATTTTATCATTGATATCTCTAATCGAGCGCAATTCAGCCATAGCCTTAAATTCTGTTTCGGATATTTCTGATGAATAAAATTCCCCACCCTGCTTATAGTTATCTGGATTTGTATACCTATCATATATCGGTTCTATCTTCTTTTCACCCACATACATGAATACACGGTCATGGTCGATCAGATCAACCAAAGCCATCTTGTCAGCCGGACTAAGCTCATTCAAGTTCCCTATTTTTATTGGATTCATACTCTTATTTTTGTAATTATAGACTGTAATGGGCTCTCCTGACTCTATCGCCTTCTCGAATGCATGATTATAATGTTCATAATGAAGCGCCTGTGATGCGAGATATGCATTGATTCTTTTATCCAAAATAGTATCTTTCTTTTCAACAGATAATCCCAACTGTTCCATGGCTGCGCTGGTAATATCCTGACCATGCTCCATAGCATTAACTTTACTGGATGAATAACGATATACATCCCTGGCAGCATTTGGATCAAATCCGCTTTTTTCAATATACTCCTTTTTCTGCCCGTTATCCAAGGAACGGAACATATCCAATTCTTCCTTTAACAGCTGCATATTCTGTTTTTCAAATATTTGTAACAAATTCTGATCACAATACACATTCATATATACATCATTTGTTAAACTGTCAAGAATCCTGCCATCAAATGACATATTTATTTTACCGTCATCGATCAGGTCAACCAATGCCTCCATTTCGGTTTTATTCATGTCTGTGACATTTTTGATATTTACTTCTCTTCCATCAGTATCCATAAACCTGATATCTGCATTATTCTCATCTGACAGAAAACTACGGTATATTTCGATATGATTATCTTTTGCCTTCAGATACTTATCAAGCGTTATGTATTCTTTTGATGTCCTATCATTTGCCAGTTCATTCGAGATATGCTTAATGATTGGTTTCTTACTTGTATTTAGCAGTTCATTTAATTCACTATGATAGCAATTATCCGAATTATCCTGGATCTTGTGTAACGCATCAGAATATTCCGCCATAAATTTATTAAGAGTTTCAGCCGGATCTCTTGTATAGTCAATAAAAAACTGACATAATTTCTGGATAAGGGCATCCCATGAAGCATCCTTAGTCTGTTTGTTTTCTTTTTCCCCATCCTGATCCTTTTTCTGTTGATCTTCCATAGGCGCTTCTTCCAGATGTCGGTTATTCTGTTTCATTTGATTTTTCTTATCTGATGAAGCCACTCTGCGCATCTCATTAAAATATTCGTATAATTCCTCCCTGCCTGGTGCACTAAAATGTTCAATTGCCTTAAATAACGCAAATGCTTCTTCTTCTTTTTTTAAACCATCATTGATAAGCCGTTGTCCATTTATATTGAAATGATTGCCCTTTAATTTCTCATGATCAAGCAGCCCCGTGTCAATATTCGTACCATATTTCTTATTGAAACGTGCAATATCAGGATTTATCCCATTCTCAATATGATCCACATCCCTACGCAGACGCTCATGATTTTTACTGTTTATATTTTTAGAAATTGGATTCTTGGCAAGCTTATGACCTTTACCACACAACAGTTCTGCCATCCTTGCCATCTGACGCTGCTTATCAAAATGAAGATATTCTGCATCATATTTGCAGTCGGGGGCTTTGGGTATATCTACTATATGGTTCTCCTGGTCCCTGATGATGAAAACACCTTTCTCCAATCCCGTTTCTAATAATTCTGCCGGAATCTTATCTACCCTTTCCTGCGTAAAGTCTATCTGGTTTTCGGGATCATTTTTAACTGCTTCTTCTGATAAACTGACCATATAGTCATACTTCCTGCCTTTTTTAATAAGATCATGCATTTCCCTTTTATATCTGTTCATTTTTTTATCGTCTTCGAAAATTTATACATTGAACTCTTAAATTGAGCATCAAATTCAGCCAGGGGTCCCACCGCACCATCCGGGCTACGATATAAATACCCGCCCGGATTATTAGGACACTGCCATGTAGTTTCGCCCTTTGCCAGGGCAGCACGGCTCTTTGCCTGGGAATAATTTACTTTGAAATTGTTAATTGCCCTGTTGACTTCGAACATTATGTGATCTCCTTATTTTGATAATTCATAAAAAGCATTTTCAACATCCCCTACTGAAACTGAATTGATGTTTGCAAGCTCCGCTCCTAATCTCCCACGCAGGGACTCGGCATATCTGTCATCTTCCTTTGTTTCAGTATTCTTAGCGATCTTTCCAAGTTTTTTACCCAGTTCATCAAAATAACCATATGCCTCAGTCCTGTGGACGATCAGCTGCTGTGCTCCCTTTCATTTGAATCGCTTAATGCAGGCTGCCCATATGACATATCTTTCTTATCGCCCAACTGTTCTGCTTTTTCAAGCACCTTTTTTACATCAGAACCTATGGACGCATAGTTCCTTATGGGTACTTGTAATTCTGGAATCTGTTCGCTTAACATCTGCCCTTTCTGTTCCTGAAATTCGTTATCAAATTTTCTGTCAGGATCATTTCTTTCCCTTGTTTCAAGACTTCTGTTAAATAAAAATCTGCCCTCCCTGGTACCATGTTGTGTTAGTTTTGCTGTCTCATATAAAATTCCCATACTTTTCCTTTCCCGTACTGATTATCAGTTATACTGCATACTCTTGTCATTATTTTTGGAATGTGCTTCTTGTGCATCATACAAAGCCAGATTATCACATCTTGCCTGCTTTCCAACAGAACTGTGATATTCTCTGTACGCATTTGTATCCTCCGGGAAAAACTCATGCTGTTTCAGATCATTTCCATATTTATGCACGATCTGCATATATCGCGCCAATACATCATCTCTTCTCTTGTGCCATGAATTACCGCCTTCCGGATACATTACAGATACATGTTTGCTGATAGCGACAGCTTCGTCCATTCCGCCTTTTAATTTTTCCGACACATCAATGTACTTGTCTGATTCATCAATCATTTTTTTGATACCCTTCGATACAAATAAGTGATTCTCCTCCTCCGTATAATCCTTATAACAGTCTTTGGACGGACACAGGACAAAACTCTTTACCTCTCCGGGATGTTCCGCTTTTAGATTATTAACAGCCTCAAATAAAAGCTTGTTATAATCAGGCGCCGAGATTGTAACAAACTCACGATAGCCATCTTCATACAGCTTCCGGGTATATCCCTTCAATTCCTGATTTAATCTTTTGTATTTTTCTAGTGCCTTTCTGTCCATTTCATTTCCATACAGCTTTTCCGGTGTTGGTCCAATTACAAGGATGCTGTTATCAAGATTTTTGCCGGATTTACGGTCACCATTTTGGTTTTTAGCACCTTTGTCATCCTGAATGACACACTTTTCTGAATTTTTATCCTCATTCATGGAATTTGCTGTCTCTGATTGCATATCATCGACATGCTGCACTGTACTTATTTCAAATCTTGTACTGTCCTTATCTGGGACAAACTGCTTTGAAGCCCTGCTGTTAAATATAGAATTGCGCTTATCTTTTGGCAGATCCATATTCAGCTCTGCAATCTCTTTTATTACTTTCAGGCTGTCATTTCCTTTTGGATAGGCACACCTGTCAAGATTGGATGCATATTCGTCATCATAAAAGCTTATAAATTTCTCCTTTCCACCCTCATCGACTGTATAAAGAACATTGGCAAGATTCTCAATCCTCTGCCTGCAGACATTATAATTTAATCCGTCCGGGGAATTACACAGATCATAATACTGTTGTATAAATTCATTCTTACTGAGATTTTTGTCCGCATTCCCTGCGTCCGGAATCCATCCCTTATCAGGATCATTCATAATGGGCTTTCCCCTTAACAGTGAAGGCAGCGTATCCCTCAATATGGTATAGAGCTGCTCTGCCTGCACGGCATCATGTTTTGCCTGCAGGATACCCTGTGTAGCCCCATATGTGATCTCCAGCGTATTGAGCGGTTCATTGTCACGTGTTATCTTGATACCCTTTTGGGAAAAAGCCCCAGCAGTTCCGGTTCCGATTGTTTTGATTGCTGTTGCAAGCTGTACCTGCCTTATCATGTCCTTCATCTCATCTTTTCGTCGGATGATCTCATTTCTCTGTTCCTTACTAAGATTTGGATTATCGATCTCAACATGGATAACAGGCGTCCCATAGTCCGTTACTGCCCCGTCAGCTGTATTAATGCGGAAGATTGCACTCTTATCACTGTCCATACGCTCATTCATTTCCTCTGCAGTATATATATGATCATCACCATCACACACAAAGGTCACTCCCGTATTAGCATATTTCGCACATTCAACCATTGACTTCATTTTTCCCTTTGCTTTATGGTCAACGATCATGCGGTTCTGCGATTCATAATAATTTTCCCAGCTGCTGTAATCATTGTAATCTGACGCGTCAGCATATCCAAACAATGTCTGCACATATATATTGAGTTTACCAAGCGCCGCTGAATTGTTTCCTTCGATAATGTCGTATTTCGCAAGCTCGGGCAGCTCCAAAACATCTGTCATGTTCCCTTCCGGATCAGGAACCATGACTGTCTGCCCGCTTTCCTGGATCTTACCCTTTGCAGATGCAATGTCAAGACCAAAATTTAAAGCAAAAACCACTTCTTCAGGTGTTTTTGGATCATCGGGAGTCTCTGCAAGATCTGTAAGAGTATTTACGACACTGAACTTATCGATCACTTCATCCCTGGCACTATTAAAGAACTCCAGATCCCCGCATGCCATGTCATAATCCTTTTTTGCCTTTGAAAACTGTTTTTCAAGCCGTTCAAGCTGTTCCTGGTTTTCCGGATCATCTGCCTGCATCTGTTCAATTCTTTTTAGAAGCCTGTTTACACGGAGATCTGCTTTTCCAACATCTTTCAGGAGTACTGCATTTGAAAGCGAGCAGACAGCAACACTGTCACCATCAAAATCTCCATCAAACCGTTTGTCTATTACTGGATTGACAGCAATGCCAATAATCGGCTGGTCTCCTGGTGCACAGCGCCTTACCGTCAGTACTGCAACCCCTTCGGGCCTCAACAGCGGATCACGCCACAAAAGTGCCCTGTCACCCTCTTTCAGATGAAGCTTTTCCATCATCTCATCAGTCATGCGGCATTCATCAATTTTCAGTCGCGGATCAGGAAACCATACTGCAGTGGCAGAGTTTTGGATCATCCTGCACATCAGCTCTGTTTTACATACATTTTTCTTACCAACGAAATAGGTGTCATGCAGATTTTTTGCAAGTTCGTTATATGCAGTCTGTGCCTTCTTTTGTATATCTTCTTTTTCACTTATCGGTTTTCTTATCTTATACCGGTATACCTCTGCGCCCTTTAATATCTGACCCTTACTTTTCCGCTCCACCGCAACCTTTTTGCTGACTCCATAATTTCCTTCCTCGTCAGGTTCATTATTGAGCAGACGGCGGTACTCCCTGATCTGGGCATCTTTTGCCTTGTAATCAAGCGCATGGCGCACAATACTGAGATATTTGCGCGTATAATCATGTATTATCTTCGATCCGTCATCATATGTCTCATCCGCACGCATCAGTGGTGAGAGAACAGGCATAAGATAACCGCCTTTTCCATCATGGGCAGGCTCTGTCTTTGCACCTGACTCCAGTTCGATCTCAAACGGGATTCTGATAAAGCCTCCTTTTTGTGACAGTTCACCCTGTAATTTTTTGACTGCCTCCTTTAAATCTGTCCGGTTCTGTAAACCATCCTTTGATGGATAAATTTCCGGTTCCCCTATTTCAATTATGTTCCTTGTCTCATTAACGACTCTTTTCCCTGAATCGTCTTTGACCGTAATGCTATGCGGTGAATATCCTTTTACTGGGCAGTTCTTTTCATCAATATCATAGCCAAGCGCAATCAGACGTTCCCGTACTTTTCCAAAATTTTTATCATTCTGACCATATATTAACTGCATGAATGTATCGGCGTGTTTTGCCTGAAGCTGCCAAGCAAGCTGTGATGAGGCATTTCTGCCCTTTCCGCCACCATGCGTTTCATCATCATAAATATGCGTTTTCTCATCAACAAGCTTGTCCGTAATGATCATGCTGGCCGTACCCATTCCGCCTTCAATCACTGTCCCGTCCGGAAGCTTTAATTCCCTTGCGTTTTCCATCATCTCCCTTACAGTACCCGCATTCATGCGGCTTGGTGCTGTAAAGGGCGCTCCCACGACTTCAAGTTCATCATTGATTTTAAACAATTCGACCTCATACTCCAGGTTCAGCCGTTTTGCGGTTTCTTGCGGCATATTTCTGTCAACGACAAGTGATATGACGCCTTTATTACCGCCCAAATCGCAGATTTTATCTCCCGACATTAGCGGGCGCAGCCCTATATCATTCGCAATAAGCTCTTTCTTGATATATTCAACACACAATTCTTCCCTTGACTGCTCATTTTCAGGCTTGTCAAATCTGCTGTTGACTTCATCAAGCGGATAGCTATGGCCATAAAACTGCACAAATTCCTGCCCATCCTCACCGAATGATGTCATAAGAAAACCGTCAGAATCGCAGATATGTGCCTTGATAACATCCAAATCTAATTTCTTTGTTGTGTCTGCATCACCGGAATTGACAAGATGGCGCTCCGCATACTCTTTGGAAACAACATAAGCGTCATCCATACACCATCCCTCAATAGCCATATGCGCTATGGCAGTTTTCTTGTCAACCTGTAAACAATCAATGCTGTTTCCAACCACCATGACCACCCTGTCTGCCGGATTATAGTCAATATAGCGGAACATTGGGAGATTCAGCAGCGCCATTTTATCACTTTCATTGATTGTGCCATCGGGATTACGGGGCGGTTCCAAATGTCCCGTATCAGGATTGACGGACGCGTGTTCCCTCATATAGCGTAAAATCCCTTGATTTCTGGCATTTCCAGTCGCCAATGAATCAAACGCTTCACAATCTTTCAGAATGGCAACATTTTCAAGAGTAACGGAGGAATCATCCTTATTTATGTCATTGATGAAATTTCTTTTTTTCAGGTCATACCACGTATTAAGTGTTGAGTTTTCTATATAGGATGTCGGATACCTCACAATTGATTTCTGGGTTTTAATCAGTGCTTCTATATATTCATCATCCATTCCTTTTGCGCGGTAATAGGTCATATAATCTGCCGGTATCTTTGTAGAATACAATTCGCGGTAAATGCCATTCAGCTGTGTTGCATTAAAATCCGAGTCAAATGTTCTGCCCGCAAAATCACGGTGTATATTCAGCCTTATTTTACGGTCAAGCAGCTCCTCATAACCACAGCATATCGTCCGCTTTTCCAGGGACAGGTTTGTCTCAGGATCAGGTCTCTCCACTGTTGCAGTATATTTTGGAATGATTGCGCGGTTATCATCATGGTTATAACGTGTTACGATCACTCCCCTCTCATCAGGTTCAAAAATCTGTCCGATATAACCTGTTATCGGTCTGGTTTCCGGTTCCATGTCTCCATCATGCAGCATTTTGTTGACAACAGTACCCTCATACCGTATGATCCCATTCTGGTCAATATCTAAACCAGCTACCTCAACTCCCTGTGCCGCCAGTGAATCAAGGACTGTATCCCTGACGTGCGACATGAATGGCGACAGACTAATATTTTCCAACATAGACTCGCCAGAGATATCATCATATGTGACAAGCAGCTCACGTATTCGGTTCATGTTAAATTCATCCGTCTGCATCAGGTCAAATCTTGTATCCGTGCCACAGGCTTTTATTGCAGCGATCAGATCAGTCTCACGTTCGCCTGAATATTCGGCAACTGCAGCGACATTCAGTGTAACAGGGCTATCTTCAGAACCAGTGCCTTCAGAATGCCCGAGGAGAATACGTGCTGTCTCACTGCTATGTTCAATTATTTTTGCCCGCTTTTCTCCATGATCAGGCAGTACTGCATTTTCATCCTGTCTAAACTCCTCCAGCCTCTGTGAATATGCTTCGTCCGATTCTCCGGCTTCCTGCAGTAATACATCATCATAATCAAGATATTCACGGTATTTCAGCTGCAGTTTCTTGATATCTGATACATAAGAGTCTGGAAAATCTGCTCCTGTTGTTTCAGATCTTTCCGAAAACCCAGCTCCAAGCGTTACATTTTGAAAATTCTGTTTTGCCAGTTCTATGCTCTCATCAATATATTTCCTTGCATCATCAGGAGTTTCAAATTTCCTGTTCTCTGTTCCTGCTTTGCTGTAGCCTTCATTATAGATATATACAGGCTGTATGTATCCGTCATTGTTGCGGACCAGTTTATAAAATGTATTGGAGTTCTCAGCCGACCAGTACGCCATATTATAATGTTCATTGTTTCGTGTCAATACTGGAACTGATGTATTGCCGTCATACTGCCTGACATCGCCGTTTTCTCCCACCATAAAGTGCGTACCATCCGGTTTTAGCTCAGGTGTTTGCGGATGCTCGCCCAGACTATGCTCAAGCAGGACAAGAACATCATCTTCATTTGGAAAATAAATATCAGATTTTATTCCATCAGATGACTTGGAGGCAAACCGAAAATATGATGCAGTTCCATTGAAGGTACGCCCTACATAATTGGGATTTTCATAGTCAAAAATCCTGATGTCAATGGAATCCTTTTTCCCAAGAGATACTATTGCCTTCAGCTGTCCGGCATTACTGTCCTTCTCAATTGTAAAGGGCAGCCCGCGCCTTTCAAGATCCTGACATATTGCAACAGCATTTCTGATAGCCTGTTCGTTCATGACAGGAGTTTTATCCCTAAACTTATATGAAAACTGCCTGGCAAACCGATCATAGCTGTCAGATTTTATATACCTGCGCAATCTATAAAGTCCAGTCTTGTCAGATACTGAACGTGTTTTCATTTCTGGATAAAAAAACCCATTCATTCGAATTATACTACTACCTTTTTTTTCATAAAGAGCAATATTATAGTCAAGTTTTACCCCATCAATTTCATCTTCTATTGGATACTTACCAGCGAAAAAGTGCTGTCTCGATAGTGAAACAGGCTCATACTGTTCCTTATCTTCGTCTGACAAATCAAGAAGGGCTTTCTGTTTATATGCGTTATTTTCAAGATATGCCTGTGTAACCTCAAGGTCAGCAACCTGTATTTCACATCCGTCAAGCTTGTACACTCCAAAAACATCCAATGGACGCAGATTATTCTGTTTTTTCATGCTGTCCAGTTTCTCATTCATTTCAATAATTGTAAAATTATTATTATCTGCATATTCTGCAAGACTGGATTCTGTTTTCTTCGGTAACATTCTGTTATCCCGAAGATATGTTTCAAGAACTCCTTCTCTCCCATCCCTGTCAAACAGCCTGTCCATCATTTCAACCATAAAAAGCTCCACCATGCCATCCATATCAGTATCAAGATCTTCTGGCATGTCATATACCAGGTCACGAAACACATCAGCATACAGGTCATTCATAATATACTGCCGTATGTATTTACATTGCGATACTGTCAATGGTGTACCATCATACTCATGAATGTACTCATTTACCAAAAATATACCATCATTAAAAACAAGAGGATTAATATATCGTATAAGTCGATTATTCAATTCTCTTTGTTCCACTTTACTATTCGTATACCGAACTGGTTCAGTCTGCATTTCATTGCTGCTCATTTCTTTTCTATACTCCCTTTTATTTGTATACATATCATAATATCTGCTATAATCACCATTTACGCCTCTGACATCGCATCCATACCCCTGCAGTATGCCTGCAATGATGCTTCTGTGACAAAGGCTTTCGTCTGCACAATAACAGAACAAACAGATGTCTTTGCCTTCCCTGTCTGCTTCACACAAGCCATCAATTAGTTTTCTTGCGCGCTCCGACTGCATCTCATTTATAAATTGTGGAAGATATGTTCCTTCAAAGGCGTCAGCGCCCCACCGGCTTTCCGAGACAAATCTTCTGTATTTTGAGAATAAATCCCAGGAAGGTGACAGGTCAGCAACCTGTCTGACTTTGGGTGAAGCATCCTTATATGAACGCACGATTGCCCATGTTTCATCATGTTCTTCAGGTTTTGCATCCCTTATACTGCATATTGTAATCATTTGCTACTTCCTCTCCGCACACATTACAAACATATTTAAAATATTATTGTGGATAGCTGCATCTACGCAGCGCTTGAATCTTCTTCTTTTCTAAGAAGATCTGCTACAGCAGCATCAAATTTTCCACTAAGGAACATATCCCAGCTCTCAAAACCCGCAATAAATTTGATAAACTCATCTGTAACCCTGTAACCGCCAAACATATCAATGTCTTCCGGCGTAAGTTCCTCATCAGCATAAACCCGTGCATCTGGTTCACTTACCATATCTGCCAGAAGCTCCATATCCTCTGTGGATTGTTTTATGATATAGGGTTTTTCACCTGTACTGCTATAAAGCGAGCCATCAATTACAGTAAAAAGTCCATCCCGTGCAAATTCATCCTTTAACCTTACAAAGATACCTGCAAATAAATTGTCAAAACCATGCCGCGCCTTTCCCGCCTCATTAATAAGATCCCCTTTGGACAGAAATCCTTCTGCATATACCTTCTTTTCGTTATTTTCAAGCTGGTTCTGGATATCCCTTATCTGTTCCTGCATCTCCTGATTTTCCTCTACTTCATAAAGTCTGACTGATTCTTTTTTCATAGCAGGACTGGCAGGGTCCGCTCCAACATTTCGACGGGCAAGTTCAGCATCGATCATGTCCATGATATCATCTGCATAGATATCCTTATCAAGCCGCCGTATATCATCATCATCATAACCAAATGCCATATTATAATTTTCTATAACAGATTCAGCCATAAGTGCCTGCTCGAATCTCTTGTTCAGCAGCTTGTCGAAATCAGGCTGGTTATTCATGAGGTCAAAATCCATTGCTGATGACAGTGTGGGAATTGTCTGCAGCGAATATTCCCGTCCAGGAACTTTTATCGTATTCTCAAAGAGCTTATGCGACATTGGCAATATCGTTTCATTCCTGTTCCAGATAGGCGAATCCCCTGCACGGAATACCATACTGTTATTCTTTTCAATATACATCATGTCATTGTAGCTTATAACAGGAACATCCTTTGTCTGCATCATATAAGATGCCTTTCCTTCATTTGCAAGCAGTAATTTTTCCATATCCCTGGTCACGGTTTTTTGGTCAATAAATGATCTGTGTGTCGTCCCGGACATATTCGACAGGGTTCTTAACATCTCATCATCTGTTGATTTCAGGAATATGATGTTGGAAGTGTTACCCTGCACGATCTTGTCTACAGATTCACCATAAACTTCCCTTAGCTGCTGTAATGTCTGGAGGACAAGCGTAAACTGCTGATCCTGTCCAAGCCCGATTGACAGCATCGTCTCAAATCCAGATATTCCATGCCCCTCCGATTTCAGGTTCCCAAGTTCATCAAGCATATACCTTGTCTTATAAAGAGGCTTCTGGTTGGGCTTTGTCATATATGACTGGTCAAAATTAAGGTCAACAAGCTGTTTTATGAGTATAAGTATCAGCTTTGCGTATTTCATCAGGTGCGGAGGTGTCACAAGAAAGATCATTTTGGGCTTTTCACAATAGCGTACATACGATTGCGTGATTACAGAAACTGATTCATCTGACACCTTATACTGAACATTTTCAGTCCTGTTGCTGCAATCTGTACGAAGCCGTTTGCGTTTAAAAGTTGTCGCCCCTGGTTTTAACTCTCCTGTCCTGTCATTTTTTATAAGTTCATATAATACGCCGTTTTTTGCAATCTTTGTCCCAAGCACAGGATCTTTCACATAAGTACGGCCATCAAGCGATATCTGGTATCCTTTGTGGAACTCAAAAAAATATTCATGTACAAGGGCATCTGTACTGGCATTTGTAAGCCTGAGCCTGATGTATGCTGTATCCGCCTCAAATTTTCCGTCAAAAAAATAACGTGCCCATCCCTCGCGTGACACAATATCCGAGTGCTGGAAGGATTTTCCCAGACTTTTAGTAAAACCGACATCCTCAAAAGCATCCCACGTGCACCGGAGCCCAATATAATGCCGCTTTTTTACAAAATCAGAATGGAACCTCACACCCAGGCGCCGTGGAAAAGATAATCCAGCAAGGTCAACTGTCTGTGAAGGCGTTCCTGAAGTCAGTGTTGATATCGTCGGATCAGTAAAAAATGACATGGCAGTAATGGCAATACCATATACAGATGCCATCATCTTGTCAGCGCCTGCCATCGATTTGAGCGAATTGTTTATATTGCCAACAAGTGTCCTCATTGTGTTCTTTGGGAGATGGTCAGTTGCATTAAAATATAATGAAAGGCAGTCAAGCTCCGGCGAACCATTCCACAGAACGGATTTCTGATTCGCTTCCCTTGCCAGATCATTGATCTCCTCATCATCGAGATGGTCATACTGCCCTGATTTTAACTTATTTGAAAATACCTGTGCGGGATTTGGCATCTTCTTTCCAACAAGCTGAACAAACATCTGATAACAGTTATACAGCGTGACTTTTCCCCACATTGCATCAACATGGGTATCTATTATCTGTGGATCAATGATCTCTCCGGCAGCAATCCTGCTGTTGCATTCATTCCTGTATGTCCGCTCTTCCTCCAGGTAATAATCGATCAGACCATAGGCTGCCCTTTTAAACGCATTATTTGCAGCGTTTGGCCATACAGGATCTTCGGCGCCGTCAAGAGGGAAGAAAACTTCAGCGACATTTTCCACATATGCGGCACATTTGGTAAAGTCGCCTTCGCGTGCTGCCTGTGCAGCCATTCCAAGTGGATTGTATATATCAGTTTTCATTGCATTGATAAGGTTAAACTGCACAATCTGATAACCCCTCACTGTACCACGCACATAATTCTTGACAAGTAGCTCTCCCTTTGGATCATTCAGCAGGATATTATTAAGCCTTTTCTCCCGCATCCACATGTCGATCGTAGGCTCAATGATCGTCTGCCCCTTACCTGCCCTGGTGATCGCCAGCACCATTGTATTAACAGGGGAAGAATCAACAAGATAAGCACCTGCAGGACGCTGCGGCTCATAATCCGGGATATACCAGTCATTATTAATGAGGTCAGAAACGGTATTATACAAAGACTTTCCTGTCCTCATTCTCCGTTTTCTTCCAGTTGAACTGCTCCGGTCCTCCACGGACTGTTCACCGCACAGCTTGTCTTTATTCTTATTTCCGGGATTATAATTTATTTTCCTGACATCATATGTCTTACGCACCTCCTCTGGTGCGCCTGATGCTTCAAACAGGGCATCCGCAAATTTTGTATCAAACAAATGTACTTCTTTATATTCCGGATTATTCCCGGCATCATATATGATCTCACCTTTATATGCGATGATCTCTCCATTGCTGTCATAACGTTTCGCAATCTTTACTTTTTTAATTCCTTTATTACTCAGTGCCATGTGTGATATGAGCGATGAGACCTGGACAGATGAGTGTGCCCCCACATCAGGAAAATAATTGAATTTTTCCTGCAGTTCTTCCGGAAGGGTAACATGCTGGTCATCTGTATACTGATTGATATCATCCGTTGTACAGAGCATATTCTGTGCTTCAAGATTCTTTCGCATAAACGGCTGAAGGGCAGCAAAAACCAGGAATCCAATACCCAGGGACACATACAGCTGCATTGATGAATAAACATGAAATAAGCCATAAGAAACTGATGCAGGGGATGTATATTTTCCTAAAACCGATACACCCACACTCCACAAAAAAAATATGCCAAAAGCAGCAAGCGCCGAAATACACAATGATATGATATTTCTTGAAAACATGGTCTGGCTTTCTTTGAGTACGCCGCGCCTTAACTGCTGGTCATTATACACATCACGCCCTTTAACACTCTCACTATATTTTTGATTCTTTAAAAACTTCCAGTTATTCTTTTTACCTGCCATCTGACAATAATCCTTCCCATTCATAAAATTAGTAATAATCCTTTTTTAATTCCATAAAAACAGGCACAGGACACCTCTATTGCACTGTACCCGCCATATAACAGGTTTATTTCCCAGAAGTTTTTTCTGATTCCAGGACGACATCATTTGCCACATTATCAGACGGTCCTGTCAGTGAGATCGAATACTGTCTGTTTCCCAAAGACCTGTTAACTCCGATCATATTTCCAGAAAGAATACCTATTGCAAACATTGCTACTGCAACCGAGATCCATACAGCAACCGAAACCCTGTTAAACTTGTTATGGATAACATCAACATGTGCCAGATGTTCTTCTGCAGCCCTTTTGTCATTTTCAAGCGTAACGATCCGTGTTTCATATTCCTTCGCCTTTTCTTTGTCAATCCTCACATACTTATCCATAAGGTCTTTATACTTTCCTTCAAGCTCATTGTACC
>JAIEDW010000440.1 GCA_029067805.1 Lachnospiraceae bacterium | reverse complement strand
TGAAAGTGGTAAAAAGTGGGTGAAAGTGGATTAAAGTGGTACAAAGTTACACGAATTGGTGGTGATTGGCATGTTTAAGGGTGAGTACAATCATACAATAGACACCAAAGGCAGGCTGATTATCCCTTCAAAGTTCCGCGAGGTTTTGGGAGAGAACTTCGTGGTGACTAAGGGACTTGATGGCTGTTTATTCGTGTACGGTAACTCGGAGTGGTCCGCTTTTGAGAAGGCGCTTAAGACTTTACCGCTTGCAAATAAAGATTCCCGGAAGTTTAGCCGCTTTTTCCTCGCCGGCGCAGTTGACGTGGAGGTGGATAAACAGGGGAGAATACTGATACCGTCCGTGTTAAGGGAGTTTGCAGCTTTAGAGAGTCAAGTAGTTCTTTTAGGAGTAGGGGAACGAATCGAAATCTGGAGCAAGGATAGATGGGAGGAAGCCTCAGAGTACGATGATATGGATGATATCGCAGAACATATGTCAGAGCTGGGACTCATGATTTAAAGCTGGGGGGCTTTATCGTGACGCGGAATTGGAAGGATTCCAAATCATGAGCCCCTATCTGACAACAGCATAACTGCTTTGAGGGACAGCAGTTGTGCCAAGCGTTAAGCCGATGTAATCACAATCAAAGGGAAATCAGGAAATGAGGGAAAATCATGGAGTTTAAACACACATCAGTATTACTCAATGAAACGATCGACGCACTGCAGATTAAGCCGGGGGGTGTATATTTGGACGGTACCCTCGGCGGCGGTGGACATGCTTATGAGGTATGTAAGAAACTAAATGAAGACGGCAGGTTTTTCGGCATTGATCAAGATGCCGACGCAATAGAAGCTGCCGGAAAAAAACTGGAAGAATTCGGTGACAAAGTCACAATTATAAGAAATAATTTTGTAAATGCGAAAGAAGCGCTTAAAGCATACGGCGTGGACAAGGTTGACGGAATACTGCTTGATCTGGGCGTATCGTCTTATCAGCTTGATAACGCGCAGAGGGGATTTTCTTATAAATATGATACAGCCCTTGACATGCGTATGGATCAGCGGCAGCAGCTGACAGCGAAAGAGATTCTAAACAATTACGATGAAAGGGAGCTATACAGGATCATCCGGGATTACGGTGAGGATCAGTTTGCAAAGAATATCGCAAAGCATATTGTCCAGACGCGGCAGGAAAAGCCAATCGAAACGACCTTTGAATTAAATGAGATTATCAAGGCAGCAATTCCCGCAAAGATGCGTGCCGTGGGTGGACATCCTTCTAAGAGGACATTTCAGGCAATCCGGATTGAGTGCAATCAGGAACTTGATGTACTGCAAAACGCGCTTGAGGACATGCTTAGTCTGTTAAATCCTATGGGAAGGCTGTGTATCATTACATTCCATTCGTTGGAAGACCGAATCGTAAAGAATTTTTATAGGGAAATGGAAAATCCTTGTAAATGTCCGGCAGAGTTTCCGGTCTGTGTATGCGGAAAAGTGCCGTATGGAAGGGCAGTGCCCAGAAAGGCAATTCTGCCCTCTGAGGAGGAGCTTGAGGAAAACCCGAGGGCGAAGAGTGCAAAGTTAAGAGTATTTGAGAGAATTTAATTGGGAAGGGAAAAGTTGAAAATGAGAGATGTTGGTTCGTCGAGAACAAGTGCGAACAGACAGCGGACGCGGTACTATGTTGAAGGCAGTGCGGCAAGGCAGTTAAGACCGCGGGAGGACAAATATACCCGCAGACAGCAGCAGATCGTTGAGAATCGTGAACGGATGCTGCAAACAGGAAGAATGCCGTCGCGCCGTCGCGTCGTGAAAGCAGCGCCGATGAATATGGGATATATCGCAGTGATGGCGGCGGCTTTTTTGATCGTCTGCGGCGTACTGATGAGTTATATCAAATTACAGTCAGATATCACTAATCATGTGAAAAATATTTCTACACTGGAAAGCAGATTGAACGAGCTTAGACTGGCAAATGACGAAGCCTATACGAAAATTATGAGCAGCGTTGATTTGGAGGAGGTAAAGCGGATTGCGGTAAACGAACTCGGTATGAAATACGCAAAGGAAGGACAGGTAATAGAGTACACGGGAGAGGGAAACGATTATGTGCGTCAGTATAGCGATATACCACAGTAGGCAATCGTTTGCGACAGGATTTGGGAATGGAAGATTCTTATGGCGGATAACAGAAAAAGAAAGAGAAAAGTGAAGGATGTCAATCTCCAAAAGGTGAAAACGATGAAGCTGGCAGTTATGATGTTAATCATTCTGCTGGCTTTTGCGGGATTGGGGGTAAGACTCTACATTTTGACGCGCGATAATCAGAATGATTATCAAAAAAGGATTCTGTCGCATCTGGAATATGACAGCAAAACACTGCCGTTTAAGCGGGGGAGTATTTTAGACGCAAACGGTACGATCCTTGCCACGAGCGAAAAAGTTTACAATGTAATATTAGACTGTAAAGTAATGCTCGATGACGAAAAAAACGAGGAACCGATGCTCACTGCGTTGTCCGAGTGCTTTGGCCTGGACCGCACGGAGCTTGCAAGATACGCGAAGGACAATCCTACATCGCAGTATTATGTACTCAAGCGCAGAATCAGCTATGATGAAAGACAAGTGTTTGAGGAATATAAAGAGGAATACAATGCAAAGGCAAGAGAGCACAATGAAAGCGTAAAAGACGGCGAAAAAATGGGCATCATTAACGGTGGCATCTGGTTTGATGAGGAGTATATCAGACGATATCCAAATGACACGCTTGGCTGTGATGTGATTGGATTTACCGGTACGGACAATAACGGACAGTTTGGGTTGGAGGAGTATTATAATGATGAATTAAATGGTACAAACGGAAGGGAGTACGGATACCTCAACGACGATTCGATTTTGGAGCGTACGACTGTGCCGGCGGTAGATGGATATACGCTTGTGTCGACAATTGATGCAAACATACAGGCGGTTATCGAGAAATATCTCAAACAGTTCAACGAGGAGCATTTGAATGAAGCGCGTGAGGGGTTAGGCGCGGAAAACATGGCAATGATCGTGATGAATTGCAACAATGGAAATGTTCTTGCCATGGCGAGTTATCCGGATTTTGATCTGAACAATCCAAAAGATTTGAGTGCATATTATACGGAGGAGCAGATTGCTCAGATGCAGGAGGAAGATACCTACTTTGAAACACTTAATGCGCTTTGGAGGAATTTTTGTATTTCGGATACCTATGAACCGGGTTCAACGGCAAAGTCGATCACGCTTGCGACGGGATTTGAAACAGGAAGGATTGTAGGAAACGAAACATATGAATGTGGCGGAAAGCTTCAGGTGGCAGATCATGAGATTAATTGTAATTTAAAATCCGGCCATGGAACGCTTGATGTGAGCGGCTCGCTTGAGCAGTCCTGTAATGTGGCGTTTATGAAAATGGGGGAATCAATCGGCGTAAAAAACCTTGTGGAGTTTCAAAATATTTTTAATATCGGTTTGCGGACAAACATTGACCTTGCGGGAGAGGCAAGAACGGCATCGCTGGTGTTTACGGAAAGCACCATGGGACCGTCGGAGCTTGCAACGTCATCGTTTGGGCAGGGTTATAATGTCACTATGATTGAGATGGCGGCAGCGTTCTCTTCCGTTGTAAACGGCGGGTATTATTATGAGCCGCATGTGGTAAGTAAAATCATAAATTCAAGCGGAGATACAGTTAGGAATATCGAACCGAGAGTGCTGAAACAGACAATATCTTCCACAACCTCGGAACGGATGCGCGAGTATCTTTATGCTGCAGTAGCAGAAGGAACCGGACGGTCGGCGCGTCCGGCAGGATATGCCATAGGTGGAAAGACGGGAACGGCGGAAATGATTCCGCGTGATCATACGAATTATGTGGTTTCATTTATCGGCTGTGCACCGGCGGACGATCCTCAGATTGTTATTTATTGTGTGATTGACAGACCAAACGTGGCAGATCAGCCTCACGCGACATATGCGACGGGAATTGTAAAAAGTGTGCTTACGGAAATTTTACCCTATCTGCATATTAGCAGAACGGAGGAAATGACGATTGCCGAACAGGAGGAGGCAGAAAATTTGCTTGGAAACATTGTTCCGAAAGAGGAGGACAATGAGGAGGACGAATCGGGCGAAGAAGCCCAATCGGCAGATTCAGGTGAAACAGGGGCTGTGGAAGTCAAACCGTTTTATGTGGTTGATCCCGATACAGGAGAACTGATCGATCCGGATACAGGGGAAAAAGCGCAATTAAATTACGGCTATGAAGGCGACGGCGGTGAGGGCAATAATGCAAGCGAGGCGGTAAATCCGCAGTAATATATTTGAAAAGGAAGTAATAAAATAGTAGCGACATATTCAAATAGAGAGTATTGCTATGAAGACTGTAAACAGTACCGCAAGGCGCAACATGACTGTGCAAAAGAGAAAGACATTTATTGTGTGTGTGTTGTCCGTAATAGCGCTTTTGGCGCTTTGCGTGCGCGTTGGATATTTGATGATCATGTGTTCGGAACGCTACAGCGAACAAGCGCAGCAGCTCCACGAGAGGGAGCGTGACATCAAGGCGGCACGCGGCAGGATCATTGATTCGACAGGGGCAGTGCTTGCCGATAATAAGACAGTCTGTACGATATCTGTTATTCGAAGTCAGATTGAGGAACCCGAACGGGTGATAGAGGCGCTGAGCAGTACGCTTGGACTTTCTGAGGAGTATGTCAGAAAGCAAGTAGAAAAGAGAAGCTCCCGTGAGCGTATTAAGAGCAATGTCGATAAAGAAACAGGCGACGTAATAAGAAATTTGGATCTTGCGGGGGTAAAAGTTGACGAGGATTATAAAAGATACTATCCGTACGGAGAGCTTGCATCAAAAGTGCTGGGCTTTACGGGGGGAGATAATCAGGGAATTATTGGCCTTGAGGTAAGCTATGAGGAGTACCTTACCGGCACGAAAGGAAAAATTCTGACGCTCACTGATGCAAAGGGCATCGAGCTTGACGGGATGGGAGAGCGAAGACGCGAACCGATTGCGGGCAGCGATCTGCATGTGAGCATCGATATCAATATTCAGAAATATGCCACACAGCTTGCGAAGCAGGCATATGAAACCAAGCAGGCAAAAAGTGTTTCGATCATTGTGATGAATGTCAATAACGGCGAAATACTTGCCATGACAAATGTTCCTGAGTTTGACTTAAATGAGCCGTTTACGCTCACAGCACAGTATGAGGGACAGGAGGTTACACAGGATTTGCTCAATCAGATGTGGAGAAATGGCTGCATCAATGATACTTATGAGCCGGGTTCCACATTTAAGATTATAACAGCCGCCGCAGGGCTTGAGAGCGGCGCGGTGACGCTCAATGACAATTTTTCCTGTCCGGGATTTATCGTGGTCGATGACAGAAAAATACGCTGTCACAAGGTCGCGGGACATGGAGCGGAGGATTTCACCCATGCGGTCATGAACTCATGCAATCCGGTTTTTATCACAGTCGGTCTGCGCATCGGTGTTGACCGGTACTATGATTATTTTACAAAATTCGGATTGCGGCAAAAGACCGGGATTGACCTGCCGGGAGAGGCGTCTACCATTATGCATCAGCCCGACAAGATCGGAGAGGTGGAGCTTGCAACCATATCGTTTGGACAGTCGTTTCAGATAACGCCGCTTCGATTAATGTCTACAGTTGCGGGGCTGATCAACGGCGGAACGCTTGTGACGCCGCACTTTGGCGTCATGGCGGTCAATGAGGAGCAGGGGACGATTGAGGAGTTTACTTATCCTGTGACGGAGGGCATCGTATCCGCCGATACTACGGATAAATTAAAATATGTATTGGAACAGGTCGTGGAAAACGGCGGCGGGAAAAACGGATATGTAGAGGGATTTCGCGTCGGTGGAAAGACAGCGACAAGTCAGACGCTTCCGAGAGGCACGGGACGGTATATCGCATCGTTTTTGGGTTTTGCGCCAGCAAACAATCCCCAGATTATGGCGCTTGCAATCATTGACACGCCGCAAGGAACGTACTATGGCGGACAGATTGCGGCGCCTGTGGTAAGACAGTTATTCGAGAATATCCTTCCCTATTTAAATGAAATAGGGTATCAATAAAAGGAGAGTATGAAAGTGATGGAGATAAATGAGAAAAAAGTAATTATAGTGGGCACTGGAAAGAGCGGCATCGGTTCCGCTGTGCTGCTTGAAAAAAACGGCGCGATACCGGTTATATATGACGGAAACGACAAGGCAGATATCGAAGCGGTCAAAAAGGAACTGACCGAAAAGCTTGGATTTCCGACAAAAGCAGCATTTGTGACAGGAGAGTTTGTGAAGGAAATAACAAACGGCGTCGAACTTTGCGTGCTAAGTCCCGGCGTACCTGTGGATGCGGATTTTGTGGTATACATGAAGGAGCAGGGAATCCATATCTGGGGAGAAGTGGAGCTTGCATATAACTTTGCAAAGGGAACTGTGCTTGCGATTACGGGTACAAACGGAAAAACGACGACGACTTCGCTTGTCGGTCAGATCATGCAGGAGTATTTGGACAGCGTCTATATCGTCGGCAATATCGGAAATCCGTATACGGAAGCGGCGCCGCTTATGACGGAAGATACCATGTCTGTTGCGGAGATTTCAAGCTTTCAGTTGGAAACAATCGAACATTTTCACCCGAAAGTGTCTGCGATTTTGAATATTACGCCTGATCATTTAAATCGTCATCATACCATGGAGAATTATGCGGCGGCAAAAGAGGCGGTTACTAGAAATCAGACCAAAGAGGATTATTGTATTCTCAATTACGAGAATACATATACAAGGGAATTTGGCGAACGCTGTCCGGCAACGGTTGTCTATTTTTCATCGGCAAGAAGACTTGATGACGGCATTTTTTACGAGGGTGACGAGATTTATCTGGCAAAAGGGGGAAGCGCAGAGCGGCTGTTGAATGTCAAGACGGATATGAATCTGGTGGGCGTCTGCAATATCGAAAACGTGATGGCGGCAGTCGGCATCAGCATCAGCGCGGGCGTTCCCATGGAAAATATTCTTGCCACGATAAAGCGTTTCGTGGCTGTGGAGCATCGCATTGAGTATGTGGCAACCAAAAACGGTGTGATGTACTATAACGACTCCAAGGCGACAAATACGGACGCGGCGATTCAGGGCATCAAGGCGATGGACAGACCGACTGTGTTGATCGGCGGCGGTTATGACAAGAACAGCGAGTATGACGATTGGATCAAGAGTTTTGACGGCAAGGTAAAAAAGCTTGTGTTGATCGGACAGACAAGGGAAAAGATTGCAGAATGTGCGATTAAATGCGGTTTTCCGAAGGAAGACATTCTGCTGAAGGACAGTTTTTTGGAGGCGCTTGATACTTGTGTGAAAGAGGCGGTTTCGGGAGATGCTGTGCTCTTATCACCTGCGTGCGCAAGCTGGGGAATGTTTCCAAACTATGAGGTTCGAGGGGAACAGTTTAAGGAGTATGTGAACGGTTTATAAAGAAAACCGGGAGGAGTGATTTGGTGGCAAAAAAACAGGTACAAATCCGTCACAGCAGACACAACATGGACTATGTGCTGTTGACAGTGGTATTGTTTCTTGTAGTCTTTGGACTTTTAATGATATATTCCACAAGTTCTTATGAGGCGGGGGATAAAATGGGCGATTCTGCCTATTACCTGAAAAAGCAGATGCAGTCTACCATTATCGGTTTTGTGGGACTTGTCATTATGATAAAGCTTCCATATAAACATCTGCAAAAGTTTGATTTAATGGCAGTCTTTGTATCCATTGTGCTTTTGTTTCTCATTTTGACGCCGCTCGGTGTGACGAGAAACGGCGCAAGCCGCTGGCTTGATTTTAAAATAATCAGCTTTCAGCCTGCCGAGGTGGCAAAAATCGGTGTCATCGTTTATCTTGCGAGCATCATACAAAAGCTTGAGACGCTGGGGAAAAATGTGATACGAACGCCGAAGGGACTTGCAACGATTATGGTTCCACCTGCCATTATTGCGGCGTTGATCTATATCATTACGAAGAACTTGAGTTCGGCAATTATTATTATGGGAATTGCGGTAGCGATGCTTTTTGTTGCCGTGCCAGATTACAAGTGGTTTGTGGCAGCGGGCGTAACCGTGCTTGCAGCCGCGGCTGCGATTGTATTTTATGTGGCGAATGCGGATGCTGCGTCATCGGGCTTTCGACTTGCGCGTATCAGAGCGTGGCTTGACCCCGAATCATACAGCACGGACGAGGCGTTTCAGACGCTTCAGGCATTATACGCGATCGGCTCGGGAGGCATATGGGGAAAAGGACTTGGACAGAGTATGCAAAAGCGGGGATTTCTTCCCGAGGCGCAGAATGATATGATTTTCTCGATTATTTGTGAGGAGCTTGGATTGTTTGGCGCGATGACGATCATTCTCCTTTTCGTGATTTTGATCTGGAGCTGCATGGTCATTGCAAATAAAGCGGTTGACCGCTTTGGCTCTCTTTTGGTGGTAGGCGTGATGTCGCATTACGCGATACAGGTAATCCTAAATATTGCCGTGGTGACCAATACTATACCAAATACGGGAATCACGCTGCCGTTTATCAGTTACGGAGGCACTGCGACACTCTTTTTGCTGGCGGAAATCGGTATTGTGCTGAATGTGAGCAAAAGCTGTAAATAATGTTAATGAACATCGCTCATTAACATAGTAATCAAATAGACAGAAACCGCATATAATACCATAATTCATAATTTTATGCGGTGAAACATATGGCTTATGACAGTGAAAATGATTTGTCAATCTGTATGGAGGGAGGAAAACAGCTCGAGGGAAAAGTACATATTCAGGGCTCAAAAAATGCGGCGCTTCCTGTGCTTGCTGCAAGCATTCTTATTCCGGAAGTCTGCGGCTTAAAAAATGTTCCAAATATTACCGACATAAACTGCATGGAAAATCTGCTGGAAAGCACGGGTGCGGTTTTGGAAAAGAATGAGGAGGCGCAGACGCTTCGCATAGAAGCGACTAATATAAATGAATACAGACTTCCCGCAAAGTATGTGAGCGCGATGCGTTCGTCCGTGGTGCTGATGGGTGCGCTTCTCGGCAGAGTCGGAGAGGCGCTTGTGGATTATCCCGGCGGCTGCGTGATCGGAGAGAGGCCGATTGATTTACATTTGTATGGATTGGAGAAGCTTGGCGCGCAGATCTGGACGGACAAAAACCGAATTCATGCCTATGCCGATGAGCTTAAGGGTACGCAGATATCGTTTCCGTTTCCGAGTGTGGGAGCGACACAAAATACGATTCTTGCCGCAGTGACGGCACGGGGCACAACCGTGATCAAAAATGCAGCGAGAGAGCCGGAGATTACGGCACTGTGCGACTTTCTGAATCAAGCAGGGGCAGACATTGAGATTGGCAGTGATTTTATTGCAACGGGGAAAATAGTGATACACGGTGTGGAGGTAAGCCGCCTGCACGGTGTGGAATACAAGATCATACCAGATAGAATCGTAGCGGGAACATATCTTTTTGCGGTGCTTGCAGCGGGAGGGAGCGTGGAACTTGAAAACGCGCCTGCTGAGCAGCTTGGAAGCGTATGTGATTTGATTGAAAGAATGGGTGGGAATATTCTTTCCGAACGTGAAGGCAAAAAAGAAAAAATTTTGGTTAGGGTAGACAAACAAAAAACGGTAAGAAATGTGCCGTTTGTGGAAACCGATGTATATCCGGCATTTCCGACAGATCTACAGTCGCCGCTGCTTGCCTGTGCGTGTGTGAGCAAAGGTGAAATGGTTTTGAAGGAACGCATTTTTTCAAGCAGATTCAAAGTAGTGGAGGAGCTTGTCAAAATGGGGGCAGATATTATTGAGGTGGACAATGAGAGTGTACGGGTAAGGGGCGTAGAGAAACTTGCGGGAAGAACCGTTATAGCGCGTGAGCTCAGAGGGGGAGCGGCGCTTGTGATCGCGGGTCTTGCGGCTTCGGGGATCACTACGGTTAAGGACATCCGCTATATCAATCGGGGGTATCAGGATATTGTGGGTGATTTGAAAGGACTTGGGGCGAGGATAAATTATGTTGATTCATGAGGAGAGAAAAAAATTTTATATTATTATCGGATTGTGCGCGGTCAATGTGATGCTTTTGATGATCTATTTCCTGTTGACGCACTATGCGGTAAAAAATGTGATTGTTGACGGAAATAAGCACTATTCCGCAAAAGAAATACAGTCGATGATCATGACAGGGTATCTGGGGGACAATTCGCTGTATCTGTCTTTGAAATATAAAAATAAAGAAATTGAGGATATTCCCTTTGTGGAAACGATGGACGTTGTGGTACAGTCAAACGACACGATCAAGATCATTGTGTACGAAAAGGCGCTTGCCGGATATGTAGAATACCTTGGTAGGTACATGTATTTCGACAATGAGGGCGTTATCGTGGAGGCGTCGAAGGTGACGACAAAGGGAATTCCACAGGTGACAGGGCTTGGGTTTGACCATGTGGTGTTGTACGATAAGCTTCCGGTGGACAACAGCGGTATTTTTCAAAATGTGTTGACCATCACAAAACTGTTGAACAAATATGACATTATATGCGATAAGATTCAGTTTGATTCTAATTATAATGTGACGCTTGGGTATGACAGCGTGAAGGTGAATATCGGAGCGCTGGAAAACCTTGACGAAAAAATCATGCAGTTACCTCTAATACTGCCGTCTCTGAAAGGAGAAAAAGGCGTTCTTGACCTGCAGAATTATTCGTCCGACAAAAAAACGACTTCGTTTGAGCGGGAGGGCTGAGAATGGCAGAAGAGAATATTTTGATGTCGGGTTAAGGAAAAATGAATAAAAGTGAAAAAATAGGTTGATAAATTGCCAAAAAAATTATATTATAGTCTTAATGGAATTTTTTATAGTGTAGGATTGCGAGTAAAAGGAATCGGAAACAAATTGTGAAGGAGGAAGGAAACTTGCTCGAGATTAGATCAAATGAAACAGATGCGGCAGCAAGAATTATTGTAGTAGGTGTAGGCGGTGCGGGAAACAACGCCGTAAACCGAATGATAGATGAATCGATTACAGGAGTAGAGTTTATCGGAGCCAATACGGACAAGCAGGCATTAAAGCTTTGCAAGGCTCCTAAGTGCTTACAGATTGGAGAAAAGCTTACCAAAGGACTAGGCGCGGGCGCTAAGCCGGAGGTTGGCGAAAAGGCAGCGGAAGAAAGCTCGGAAGAGATCAAAGAGGCGATCAAGGGAGCGGACATGGTGTTCGTTACCTGTGGTATGGGCGGCGGTACTGGTACCGGAGCGGCGCCTATCGTGGCAGCGATCGCAAAAGAGATGGGGCTTTTGACCGTCGGCGTTGTGACAAAGCCTTTTGGATTTGAGGCAAAAAGGCGTATGACAAACGCGCTTGCGGGAATTGAGAAATTGAAAGAACATGTGGACACGCTTATTATCATTCCAAATGATAAGCTTCTTGAGATTGTCGACAGGCGGACAACCATGCCCGAGGCATTGAAAAAGGCGGATGAGGTATTGCAGCAGTCGGTACAGGGCATCACGGACTTGATTAATGTGCCTTCGCTGATCAACCTTGATTTTGCCGATATCCAGACCGTAATGAAGGACAAGGGTATTGCGCATATTGGTATCGGATACGGTAAGGGAGAAACGAAGGCGGCAGATGCGATTAAAATGGCAGTGGAATCGCCGCTTCTGGAAACGACTATCAGCAGTGCAACCGATGTAATTCTTAATATTTCCGGCGATATCTCCATCTTCGATGCAAACGACGCGGCGGATTATATCCGTAAACTTGCGGGTGACGATATCAATGTTATTTTCGGTGTTATGTATAATGAGGATATGGCAGATACCTGTACCGTTACAGTCATTGCAACGGGTATTGATGAGGCGGGAAGTTCTGTATCGCCAATGGCTGCAATGGGAAAGATGAACGGCTTTACTGTTCCAAAACCCACGATGAATCCCCAGTCTGCACAGGTGGTCAGACCGGCAAGACCGCAGCAGCCGCAGGGATTGAACGTGATACAGCCTAATCAGGTATCGGGTGCAAATGCAGCCGGTGCAAATCCTACAGCGCCGCAAAAACCGCTTCAAGGGATCAGACCTACAGGTGATTTAAGCAGTAATATCAGAGAGCAGAAATTAAAGATTCCCGATTTCTTGAAATAAGAATTTCTTATTTAAGAAGGAATGAGACAGGGTGTCGAAAAATAAACAGAATTTAGTCCCATGCTTTGACAAAAAAGCATGGGACTTTTTTGTATACTGATTATGTTGCCAAACACTGATGGAGGTGATGACGATTTATGAAGTATACGTTGATGTTTATTTCGTAGAAAACATGCTGCTTGACATGATTGTGCTTTTGTCGGTTTCTCTGCTGATCGGAAAAAGACCTGTGGTTTGGCGGCTTTTACTGTCATCTGCTTTGGGCGGATTAGGTGCCGTGTTGATCTTGTGGATGCGGCCGGGCTATGGAGTTGCTTATATTTTGTCAGTGTTTGTACTGGATATCATCATGTGCCTGCTTTTGTTTGCAAGGACAAAGCAGCTTCCTGTCTTGGTAATCTATTTTCACGGACTGAGCTTCGTGTACACAAAAATCGGCAACTGTCTGGAGGCACTTGGAATTACGCGCTTTGTGCGGATTTTGGCATCAATCCTGCTTGTGGCAGCAGTGCTCTTAGTATGTGGTTACAAAAAAAGGCTCGATAAGAAACGTTTATATGCCGTGCGTATTGTGGAAAGCGGGAAGACGTTTGATTTTCAGGCGCTTTTTGATACAGGGAATTCCCTTGTGGACCCATATACGGGAAAGCCGGTATCCATTGTCGAGGAAAGTGAGGATATCCGCGGGTGGGTTCGTGAGAAACCGCAAAAATACAGACTGATTCCGTTTCGGAGTCTCGGAAAGGAAAACGGACTTTTGGAGGGGACAGAGGTCGACGAGTTGATTATCTGTGGGAAGGACGGTCAAAAAACGCAAAGGGGAGCTGTGATAGCACTTTATAAGGGAAAATTGTCGGGGGACGGTTCCTTTCAGATGATTTTAAATCAGGGATTGTTTTGAGAAAGGAGTATCAAAGTGATAATAAAATTGTATTTGCCGGGGAAAATGAGATTATCCCTAAACAAAATAAAAGGAAAAAATATTGGTAAAAATACGGAAAATAACGAGATTCATTACGTCGGAGGCTCGGAGGTGCTGCCTGCTCCGCTGGACAGCGAGGAGGAAAACGAGATGATCAACGGGCTTGACGGCGAAAACGCAAATAAAGCGCGTTCGACTCTGATTGAACACAATCTAAGACTGGTGGTTTATATTGCAAAAAAATTTGATAACACAGGAGTCGGTGTGGAGGACTTAATTTCCATAGGAACCATCGGATTGATCAAGGCAGTCAATACGTTTAATCGGGATAAGAACATTAAGCTTGCAACGTACGCTTCAAGGTGCATTGAAAACGAGATTCTGATGTATCTGCGGAGAAACAACAAGACAAAGCTTGAGGTGTCGATTGATGAGCCGTTAAACGTTGACTGGGACGGAAATGAACTTCTATTGTCCGATATCCTCGGAACCGATGAGGATGTGATTTACCGTGATGTGGAAAACGAGGCTGAACGCAAACTGTTGAGAAAGGCAATATCAAGGCTGGGTGAACGGGAAAAGACAATCATCATGCTGCGGTTTGGGCTGAACAATCCAAACGATACGGAGATGACCCAAAAAGAGGTGGCAGACTATCTTGGCATCTCGCAGTCCTACATTTCAAGACTGGAAAAGAAAATCATGAAAAGGCTTAAGAAAGAGCTTGTTACATATTAATTTCCCCAAATACCTTCTATGTACATATGTCATAAACCGGCGCGAGCAGGGATATTGGCATAAATATAGGAGGTATTTTATTATGGCATTAGGAAAAGTTGAAATATGCGGAGTGAACACATCAAAGCTGCCGATTTTGAAAAATGAGGAGAAGGAGGAGCTGTTTGCAAGGATAGAGAATGGTGACAGGGAGGCAAGGGAGGAATATATCAGAGGGAATCTGCGCCTTGTGCTGAGCGTGATCAAGCGGTTTTCACAGTCAAATGAAAATGTAGATGATCTGTTTCAGATAGGCTGCATCGGATTGATCAAAGCGATTGACAATTTTGACAGCAGCTTAAACGTTAAATTTAGTACCTATGCTGTACCCATGATCATCGGGGAGATCCGTCGATTCCTACGGGATTCAAGCAGTCCGATCCGGGTGAGTCGTTCCTTAAAGGATACGGCATACAAGGCGATTTACGCAAAGGAAAATCTTACAAAAAAGAATCTGCGTGAGCCGACGATTATGGAAATTTCGGAGGAAATCGGAATTCCGAAGGAGGACATTGTCTATGCGCTTGACGCAATACAAAATCCGATGAGTCTGTATGAACCAGTATATACAGAGGGCGGCGATACGCTGTATGTGATGGATCAAATCAGCGACAAGAAGTGCAAGGAGGATAACTGGATTGAAAATATTTCTTTGAGCGAGGCGATGAAGCGTCTTGATGAGCGGGAAAACGAGATTATTATGCTACGCTTTTTTGAAGGAAAGACGCAG
>JAIEDW010000044.1 GCA_029067805.1 Lachnospiraceae bacterium | reverse complement strand
TTGATCCGTCAGAGAAAATGATCGAACAAGCAAAAGAAAAGCTAAAGGATAAGCCCATACAATATATTTGCACCGGCTCCGATATGATTTCTTTTGAAAACTGTTTTGAGGTTGTCACAGCAATTCAGTCGCATCACTATCTCCATGAGAAAGAACGCAAAAAAGTGACAAAATGCGTGTATCGCGCGCTGAGAAAAAATGGAATTTATATTTGCTTTGAAAATGTAATTCCAGAAAATGAGGAAGTGAAAACATTCGAATTGCAACGATGGGGAAGATACCAAGAAAGGCATGGAAAAACAAAAGAAGAAGCGAAAGCGCATAACGCAAGATGCGGCGTAAACTACTTCCCGCTGACAGTTGCACAGCATATTCAACTGCTGAAAGATGTCGGATTTTGCAAAGTGCAAGTGTTTTGGTATAGCTATATGCAAATGGGAATTTATGGAATAAAGTAAGGAACGGAATTAGGTGGTTTGAGTATTATTAGCAGTATGATATTGCGAAAAGAGGAAAAAAGTATTGACATATAAGTTAGCTCATGCTAACCTAATACATGTAAGGAGAAAGCAACTAAAGTTCGTTTGAACAAACATTAGAAAATTCTTTCTATCACTTATATCACACAACCTAGGAGAACCCTTTCACACAGGGTTCTTCTTTATTATTGATGCTTTTAATAAAAAATAATATTATTTTGCTGTATATTTACATGTGAATTTTGTTGCAAGTTATATTCTATAACCGTTATAATATGATTAGTAACTTAAATAAATGAAAAGATTGGAGTGTACAAAATGCCAAATATTAAACCAATATCTGATTTAAGAAACTATACAGCGGTTGTAAACGAAGTATCCTATGGAAATAGGGTTTATCTTACCCGTAATGGACATGGTTCATGTGCCATTATTGACATAAAGGAATTAGATGAATTAGATAAGCAGAAAGCATTAAATCAATTATTGTTAAAATTACAGGAGGCTGAAAATTCTGTAATTACCGAAGGAACGATATCCGCTGATGAATTAGAGAAAGAGCTGGGGGTATAGTGATTTGGTTAGACTGGAATACTCACAGATTGTCAGAAGAAAGTTGAAAAAACTACGTACTGAATTAACGCAGAACTATGGAGAACACAACTCAAAAAAGATTATGCAAAATATAACCAAGGGAATCAGACAGCTTGAAATATTCCCACAATCTGGTACAAGAATTTCATCACAATATGATATCAAATGCGATTACAGCTATATTTTTGTAGAGCATAATTATTTCTTCTACCGTATAAAAAATAAAAATACAATACTTATTTTGGAGATGTTTCATGAAAAAGAAGACTTTATGAGAAAGTTATTTGGGATTGTAACTACATCGCAAGAAACAATAGACTATTGGGCAGAGTAATTTTCTAAGGATGATGAATAAAAGAGAGGGATTGGTTATGGCAAGAACCGAAAAGGTTGAATTAACGGCATTATGTTTAGTGCATAGTGAAGATGCCTATTTGTTGCAGAATCGAGTAAAAGAAGATTGGAAAGGGTATACATTACCCGGTGGACATATTGAAATCGGAGAATCGATTGTTGATGCTATAGTTCGTGAAATAAAAGAAGAAACAGGTTTGACGATTTTAAATCCGAGACTTTACGGAGTAAAACAATTTCCTATTAAAGATGGAAGATATATTGTTTTTCTTTTTCGTGCGGACGAATATGAAGGGGAACTCATTTCTTCAGAAGAAGGGGAGATGCACTGGATAAAAAAGGAAGAATTATCAAACGTAAATCTTGTAAGTGATTTTAATAAGTTGCTTCAAGTGATCTTGGATGATAGTTTAACGGAATTTCAATATATAATTCAAGATGACCTATGGAAAGTTGTATTGAAATAAATAGGACAGAAGAGGAGAAATCAAGTTGCAAAAACTAAAACGTAATTCAAAATACATAAAAGCACTAAAAGCAGCTTTCCCACATACAATCCCAATTTTTGCCGGGTTCTGGTTTCTTGGACTAACCTACGGCATTTACATGCGTGTATCAGGCTTTTCTTTTTGGTATCCAATGTTGATGAGTCTGACCATTTTTGCCGGATCAATAGAATTTGTGACGGTCAATATGCTAATGGGAGCCTTCAATCCGCTGCAGGCGCTTGCCATGACGCTGATGATTAACGCAAGGCATCTCTTTTATGGAATTTCTATGTTGGATCGATACAAAGATACCGGCTGGAAAAAGATATATCTGATCTTCGGACTTTGCGACGAGACCTTTTCCATAAATTACACTGCCAATATTCCAGATGATGTAGATAAAGGATGGTTTCTGTTTTTTGTTACGCTGCTCGACCATTTTTACTGGTTTTTTGGCTGCACACTGGGCGGCATCTTCGGTGCACTGATTCATTTTAATACAGAAGGATTGGACTTTGTAATGATCGCAATGTTCGTCGTCATTTTTATGGAACAATGGTTGAAAGACAAAAATCGTGCAAGCGCACTCCTTGGTATTGGACTTTCACTTTTATGCCTCATTGCCTTCGGCGCAGACAACTTTATTATTCCGTCAATGATTGCTATACTTGGCGTGTTGACGCTGCTTCGTAAGCCCATAGAGAAAGGCGGTTTGGAAGAATGACAATTACACAACAACTCATAACAATCGGAATGGTTATTTTCGGAACCATGCTGACAAGATTTTTGCCGTTTCTTCTGTTTCCGGCAGGAAAGCCGACACCCAAATACATACAATATCTCGGCAAAGTATTACCTGCCGCAGTGTTTGGTCTGCTGGTAATTTACAGTTTGAAAAATGTCAGTATTTTTGCGGGCAGTCATGGAATCCCCGAGCTCATATCTATTGTGGTTGTAATCGGTTTGCATTTATGGAAAAGACAAATGTTACTGTCTATTGCGGGTGGTACTGTTTGTTATATGCTGCTTGTGCAATTTGTATTTTAAGATTTCATTTATATTTTCAAAAACCAGACGATAACATGACAATATTACAATTTTTCTTAATAACATGATTTTGGTTATGGTAATAATGGGAATTGTTTTCGCTGCTCATGAACAAAATCAGCCTTGTTCGGAGTTGTGTTCCGGATGAAAATAAACGTTGACAGCTCCATTATACTTCTGTATAATTTATTATACAAACGTATAGCAAAGGAGTTTCAAGCGATGTTAGATCATATATTTCTTTCGGTCTTAAGTACTTCATTGACAACAAGTTTCATTATTATATTTCTCCTGGTTCTGTCACCCTATATCAATAGACGTTATGCCAGCAAATGGAAATATTGGGTGTGGATTCTGCTTACGTTGCGTTTACTTATACCTTTCAATATGTCAGATATGCAAAATGTGTTCGAAAACTTGAGGCATAGCCTGACTACCAGAGCGATGCAGTACCAGAGTGATGTTTATAAGTACGACACAACCCAGCCACCGATGCAGGCACAGCAAAAGATTTTGTTAGAAATACCATCGCAGATGACAGAGCCTCTGTCACCGTCAAAACAGAGTCGAGTAACCTCTAAAGTCACATTTCTCATGATTATGGAAATTATTTGGCTGACAGGCGGAATACTTTTTATCGGTATACATTTATGCTGCTATCTGATATATAGAAGGAAGATAAGTCAGAATGCGCACCGGATCATGAATGATTCGATCTATGGTCTGTATGATAAACTGTTCAATGAATTACAGCTTGCCCGACGCATTCCGATAATAACCTGCGATAGGGCAGACAGCCCGATGGTTATGGGATTTATACATCCCGTTCTGGTTCTTCCGGCAGAAGAATATTCTGACGAAGAATTATATTTTATATTGAAACATGAGTTGATTCACTACAAGCGCCATGATATCTGCTTAAAACTACTATTTGTACTGGCTAACGCAGTTCATTGGTTTAATCCGGTCATCTGGCTTATGCAGAGAGAAGCAGTAGTGGATATGGAATTGTCCTGCGACGAAAGAGTAATGCTTGATGCGGACAATACTGCCAGAAAAACTTACACAGAGATACTTTTTTTGATACTACATAATAAATGTACAAATAAAACTCCTTTATCTACGCAGTTTTATGGCGGTAAACAGGTGATGAAGAAACGGTTCCGAAACATTCTTGAACGTTCGGGAAAGAGAAGCGGATTAAACATACTGGTCTGCACTTTGGGCCTTGTCATAGGTCTTGGCTTTCTGGTCGGATGTTCTGTTTCCGAATCGGACCGCATGGCGGCACACATCATGGAAGGCGCATCCGTGGAACAGACGGCGACATTGTTTACAGGTAGTGGCTATTCCATCTATATACCGGATAATGACTGGATTTCATGCGGTTCTAATGTATGGCAAAGCGCCTATAATGATAGAATTCGATTTTGGATTACCTGCTTTGCAGATCAGGATATATCAAAAGTGAAGAGAGACCTGCACTTTTCAAAGGGAATGCTTCCCGATACGGAAGCCATCAGAGAGGACGAGATGACAGGGCAGAAAGAGGATATCATCACCAGAGTACGGCTTATCGAACAACCGGAGGCATCCCATGTCTGGGCAGTATTCTATTGTTATCCGGAGGAAGCCATAGAAAGCGCCGGGGCAATACTACCGATGATTGTTGATACGTTCAGTGCAGCAGAAACAGTAAAATGCGGCTTTGGAGATATGATACCTTCCTCTGGTGAAACCGATGCAAATGTGTTGCAATTTACAAACGGATTGCAGCTAATCCTTCCCGAAGCGTGGAACGACAAAATTGTAGTGGAAGAAATTGATTCTACACGTACGCTGGTTATATCTGAGAAGAATAACGCAAAAGCAGATGGCGGCGGAGCGCTTGTGAATCTGTTTTATGTTAGTCACAGCGAGGATGGCCTGACATTCAGTGCGGATAATCCATTTCAAATATTTGGGGAAGACGCGCAGAAATACCATAAAGTATTGGGTGTCTACAGAAGTCAAGACAATGAGTATGCATTGATTTACACAAGATGTTCAGACGCCTTTTACACAAACGAAGATCCAAAACTTCGAAAAGACTTTCAGGATCTATACAAGTATGTTGACGAAGTGCAGGTTATAACCGACAATATACCGGGATTTACGGAGTGCGGTTTAGAGGACCTTGACTGGATCTGGATGGAGTAATCAAAATCATACGATATCTAAAATCCCGGAATTTTTATACATATGTCTCAAAAAGCTTTGATTTTACGAGATTTTTAGCAATCCACGTGTATATTTTTTCCGGGAAATTAGGTTTTCGTATGCAGTTGACCAGTCTTGTGCGTTACAGTTGCGTAATTCATATTTGTTGTGTTCAATCCAATTCTACCTTATATTCATGCGGATAATAAGTTTGTAATTCAGCGACATCTGTTTCTATCCCTTTATATGTCTTCAACCAGTTTTCATAGTCAGGATTATTCCAAACGGTACCATCTTCAAAAACAACCTGTTTTAAACAAAGTAGTGCGTATGCGACTTGGTTCGCCCCGCCATTTCCGACTTTCGGAAAATCTTTCATGATTTCGCCATCATACAGTGACCATCCGCCGCGATATTCCTCCATCTGATTGGATAAAAGATATTCCTTCGTCCGGACAATATTTTCAAAACTGCTTTCGGCACTGCTGTCAAGGAAATTCCAATATAACTTCAATGGTGAACCGCTTTCATCATAAGCCAACATACAATACGACGTTTCTATAATGGTACTGTCTGTATTGTTTGTAAGGATATCGTGAATGTAAGGACTTCCATCCTCGTAATAGAGAATATCTGCGCTTTCATAAATAATTGACATAGAACTTTTTTCATCCGTAGCAAGCCCTTTCACATTTGTTTGCGAATCAATGACAGCAGGCGAATCATTATGGCTGCTATCCTTTGAAGCGATTGCAGTGGTAGCGAACAAACTAACTGTAACAAACACGATAAGACACGCGGATACAAAGTTAACAATGGTTATTCGTTTTGTGTTCATAATCGCGGTAATCCTTTCTTCAATTGC
>JAIEDW010000439.1 GCA_029067805.1 Lachnospiraceae bacterium | reverse complement strand
GAAGTGATTGCGTCGATGAACGGAAATGTTATCAAGCTTGAGCACAATCAGTTTGTGTCAATCAACAGAAATGCTGCCGTGGAGCTACGGATTACGCTCGAAACGTATGGTACGGAACATAAGAATCAGATTATCAATGCGTTGGAGGAAAACGGCTATCAGCCGAAACAGGTCAGAACCAATATATAGGAAGCGTGAAAGAGAATGCTTTCACGCACAAGCTGTGACCAAGTGGAGGTATTTACGAGTAGAATGGCAGGGAAGGCAAAAAAAACAGTAACGCGTTATTTCATATTGACAGCAGCGGCATTTATATATGCCGTTGCTATTAGTTTATTTTTGGATCCAAACGATATTGCGCCCGGAGGTGTGACCGGTGTATCAATTCTTGTAAATCGTTTTATCAACATTCCAACAGGTACGATTAACTTGTTGCTGAATGTGCCGATTGTGGCGCTTGGATTGTGGAAATTCGGTTGGCGGTTTATTGCGTCTACGATGTATACGCTTGCAATGAGTACGGTGTTTATGAATACGCTTTCGCCGCTTGGAGCAGTGACGGATGATTTGCTGATTGCGGCGGTTATCGGCGGTGCGCTGATTGGAGTGGCGCTTGCGTTTGTGTTTAAGTCGGGAGCGACAACGGGCGGTGCGGACATCATTGTCAAGGTCATGAGAACGAAGTGGAAACATATCAAAACAAATGTGTTGTTTCTTGCGTTTGACAGCATGGTTATTGTGGCATCGTGGATTGTGTTTCGGGATTTGACAGTGGCATTTTATGCGGGTATTGCTGTGGTGATTGATTCGGTGGTTATGGATAAAGTGCTTTACGGCTCGGACGAGGCAAAGCTGATTTTTATTATCAGCAGAGAACCAAATAAGATGAAACAGCGCATTATGAGTGAGCTTGATATTACGACGACGATTGTTCCAGCGATCGGCGCTTATTCGAACGAGCGGAAAGAAATGCTTATGGTGGTTACAAGAAAGCAGATTGCGCCAAAGCTGGAGGAGATTGTGAAGGACGAAGACAGCGGCGCGTTTATGATTATTGCGTCGGCGAATGAGATTTACGGGGAAGGGTATAAGGATATTACGCGGGATAAGTTGTGATAGACAGAAATAAAAATGATGAGAGTGCCAAGAGAAATACTTGGCACTTTTTTGGTTCTTTTAGAAAACCTTAAATTTTGTCAAAGAACAAAAGCATTGAAGTAATTTCTCCTTTTTGGATTGTGTTCTTGTTAAAAACGGATTATAATATGACGATAAGAGAAATAAAGGTTTTTGAAAACGGGGAATTTCAAAGCATTAAATTATAAGTTAGAGTGAATTGAGTGAAGAACATAGACAATGCGGTTTTACGGGAGGTTAGAAATGAACATAGCTGTTTTCGCGTCACATGGCGGAAGTGATTTACAGGCGATTATAGATGGGTGTAAGAATAATGAAATAAAGGCGGCTGTTTCTGCTGTGATTAGTAATAACAGCGATTCAATGGCATTGCAAAGAGCCAAAAACGAGGGGATAGACGGATATCATCTTAGTGTAAAAACAGAAGGAACAGAAGAATTATTGGCGGAAAAATTGTTGTGTGTTCTTCAGAAATATAATGTTGATATGATTTTTCTTGCCGGATATATGAGATTATTACATCATTCTATTCTGGAAACGTATCATAATCGTATTTTTAATATCCATCCAGCTTTGCTTCCAAAATTTGGAGGGAAAGGAATGTATGGAATGAATGTTCATCAGGCTGTGCTTGATGCCGGTGAAAAGGAAACAGGAGTGACAATACATAGGGTGAACGTAGAGTACGATAGCGGAGAAATTGTGGCACAGACAAAAGTACCTGTACTGGAAAATGATACGGCGGAAGTATTGGCGGATAGAGTGTTACAACGAGAGCATGAATTTTTGGTTGAAATAATTTCTGACATTGTGGATGGAAAAATCCAATTAGGATGGAGTGACATCTAAAATGGAGAAGTGCAAGGACTTATTAGATTGTTTTGTAGCGCAGAGTAAGCATATCCTTGACGGTAATCTTGTGGGCATTTATCTTCATGGTTCTGCTGTGATGGGCTGTTTTCATGCACAAAAAAGTGATATTGACCTGCTGGTTGTTGTAAAGGATGGGATTTCGGACGAAGTAAAACGGCAGTACATGGATATGGTTGTTGTGTTGAATGAACGGGCACCTCAAAAGGGAATTGAGCTTAGTATTGTAAAAGAGGAAGTATGTAACCCGTTTGTGTATCCGACGCCGTTTGAACTTCATTTTTCGATAACGCATTTAGAATGCTATCAGAAAAGTCCAACGGATTATATTGAAAAAATGAAGGGAACAGACAAAGATTTAGCAGCGCATATTACAGTGATTTATCACAGGGGAAAAACGCTTTATGGGCGGGAAATTAAAACTGTTTTTTCCGAAGTTGACAGAGCGGATTATTTGGACAGTATTTGGAGTGATGTGGAGAATGCGGCAGAAGAAATTGTGGAGCAGCCGATGTATTTTGTCCTCAATTTATGCAGAGTGTTAGCATACAAAAAAGAGAATGTTATTCTGTCAAAGCAGGAAGGCGGAGCGTGGGGACTTGCAAATATTCCTGAAGAATATGCAGGTTTAATTGAGGATGCGATGACAGAATATGAGACGGGTGCTTCAATGCATTTGGACAAAAAACTTGCGACAGAGTATGCGGCATATATGCTTACACAGATTAGTAATGTATAAACTTTAGATTACGGGGGAGGTTTTTTATGTGGTTTCTCTTTGCACTGCTGTCGGCAGTTTTTGCGGCACTCACTTCAATTCTTGCAAAAATAGGGATTGACGGGGTAAATTCCAATTTGGCAACGGCAATCAGGACAGTTGTCGTTGTTGTTATGGCGTGGGGAATGGTGTTTTTGACAAATGCGCAAGGCGGACTTTCCGGTATCGGGAGGAAAAGCTGGCTGTTTTTGATTTTATCGGGACTGGCAACGGGAGCATCATGGTTGTGTTATTATAAAGCGCTGCAGATTGGAGAGGTGTCCAAGGTTGTTCCGATTGATAAATTAAGCGTGGTCATTACGCTGGTGCTTGCGTTTGTTTTTTGGCATGAAAGCTTTAACTGGAAATCGGCGGTGGGGTGCATTTTGATTGGCGCGGGTACGCTGTTCATGGTTGTATAAAGTAGATTTTGAGGAGGGATAACTGTAATGTTGCGATTAAGACCATATAAAGCCTGTGATGCACAGACGATTGTTTCATGGATAAAAGATGAAACAGCTTTTCGCAAATGGTGTGCGGATCGGTTTGAGCGATATCCGATTACGGCGGATGATATGAATACGCAGTATGATGCTTTGGCTTATGAGGATTGTTTTTTTGAGATGACGGCATATGACGAAACAGGAGTTGTAGGTCATTTGATCATGCGGTTTATGGATGAAGAAAAGAAGGTTCTTCGGTTTGGATTTGTCATTGTAGATGATGCGAAACGGGGAATGGGCTATGGGAAGCAAATGCTGCAATTAGCGATACAGTATGCATTTGATTTATTAAAGGTAGAAAAGATAACGCTTGGCGTGTTTGAAAATAATGCACCGGCATATTATTGCTATCGTGCTGTAGGATTTCAGGAAATGGGACAGACGAAAGAATATATGATTTCAAATGAAATGTGGAAATGTATAGAATTGGAATTACCGAAACATATATAAACGGAATTTTTCTAGTTTGTTAAGACTTTACACGCTTTCTGTAATTCGTTATAATAAATACAGTAACAGATAACGGTTATTATAAATAAGGTGGTGATTATATGACACGTGAAGAAATTGTAAATGCAACGATTGATACTTATATGAATTTGCAGCGCATTAAAAAGGCAAACGGCGGACATGATAATCCGGAACTTGATTATCAAATAAAAGGCGTAATTTCCAAGTTATCTTCAATGGGTGTTAATGTTGAGGATATAACGCTTTAATCCGTGAAATACAGATATGCACACAGGGAGGCACAAATGAGAAGAAGTGACAGAGAGATAACGGATTTTGATGAGATTGTAGAAATAATAAAGAAGTGCGACGTATGCCGCATTGCGTTGTATGATGAGGAATATCCATATATTCTTCCGCTGAATTTCGGTATGCGGATTGAGGACGGGAAAATCGTGCTCTATTTTCACGGCGCAAACGAGGGCAAAAAGTATGCGCTGATTGAGAAGAATAATAAGGCAAGCTTTGAAATGGATTGCGGACATCGTTTGGTGATGGACGATGAAAGGATGAGCTGCACGATGGAGTATGAGAGCGTCATCGGACAGGGAATTATTGAAAAGGTTCCGGAAGAACAGAAATATGACGCGCTGATGGTGTTAATGCGTCAGTATCATCAGGAGGATTTTCCGTTTAACCAACAGATTATGCCGCAAACTACGGTATTGAAGCTGACTGTAAACAGTTATACGGCAAAGCACAGAAAAACAGGAAAATAATTATCGTTTCAGACAAATATAAGCGTTTTACCAGTGCGGTAGGGCGCTTATTTCGTTTACGCCATAGAGAAACAGCAGTACAGAATATGTGAAAAAAATAACTATTAAATTTTTTGAATTTCTATGCAACCAAAGCATAAAAATTCCTTCATAATAAGTATAAGGCGAAATTGGAATACAAAGGAGGGATGGTTATTGGAGGATAAGGCAATCATTGCGCTTTTTTGGGAACGCTCTCAACAGGCGATTGCGGAAACGGCTGACAAATACGGAACAAGACTTCACAGGCTTTCAATGAATATTCTGCACAATCACGAGGACGCACAGGAATGCATCAACGATACCTATCATGCGGCATGGAATACACTGCCGCCGGAAAAGCCCGATTTTTTCTTTGCGTATCTTGCAAGACTGACACGCAACTTTTCCTTTGGGAAATATGACTATAATCATGCAAAGAAAAGAACGGCGGATATCGTGGAGTTAAGCAGTGAGCTTGAACGCTGCATTCCTGCGCTGAACGAATTTGAAAGAAAGGCTGACAGCGAGGAAATCGGAAAAGCGCTAAGTGATTTTTTGCGCACGCAGTCGGAACAGATGCGCCGCGTTTTTGTACAGCGGTATTGGTATGCGCAGAGCATCGTTGATATCTCAAACGACTGCAAGATCAGTGAAAGCAAGGTGAAATCAATGCTTTTTCGGATGCGGAAAAAATTGAAAATTCATTTGGAAAAGGAGGGGATTGTAATATGAAAGGACGGCAACTGCTGGATGCGATGGCGTATATTGATGACGAGCTGATTGAGAATGCCGCGCCTTTTGTGGAAAGTGCATTTGCGGATACTGCGCGCCCGCCGGGACAAACGCTGAAATGGAGGAGTATAACAGCGTGTGCAGCCGTTTTCTTTGTGGTGGCGGTATCCCTGTGGGTGTGGAAAAGCGGGGCGAATACAGTGTACAAGGAATCAGTGCCGCAGGAGGGAGCAAATGCGGGCGGTGTCGATACGGGAGCTGCATTGGCACAGAACCCAACAGAGAATGTGCCGATGGATGCCGGAAGGGAAGTCGGCGTTGATCATGCTGCTGCGGCTGTGGAAATTGATGATAAGAACGACGCGGCGGTTTTGGACGATACCGTGGATGAATTTGCTGCGGCTGTGGAGGAAGATAAAGATTTTGCGGCAGATTCCGCCGGGCAGAAGAATGATGTGATCGTGAGAGTGATAGAGGAGTTTCCGCTGCAGTCGGAAGTGTGTTATAAAGCGCCGTCTAAGGAGAGTTTTATGATATGGTTAGGCTTGGAAAAGGCAATCGATTATTATGATAACGCTAATAACACAATCGAACTTGAGTATCCGGAAAATTATCTCTATCTCGTAGCAATTGACGTTTTCGGAGATGTCACACAAAACGGTGAAACGGTTTACGAGGAATTGCGGTTCTCGGAGGAAGGAAAGGAGAAACTGTATCAAGAGTATGAACGTATGCTTGAGGCGGGTTTAGATGTCAGTCTTTCGGAGGAATATGAGCTTACGGGATTACTGAACAGAGAAGAAATCGAAGGTTTTGCGCCGTGTGCGGATTACGGATACGCGTTTCGTCTTGTGACCGAGTAGTGACAG
>JAIEDW010000438.1 GCA_029067805.1 Lachnospiraceae bacterium | reverse complement strand
GTGAAATACGCAGTTTTGTGGGAAACGGAATACGCAGATTAATGCTTCAAGTAGTGCCGGACGGAGAAAACAATCCCGCGTTTGAGGCGGTATTTGCGGAATTTCGCAGATATTATGATATGCACTGCAACGACAAAACGAAGCCATATGAAGGGATACCGGAGCTGCTTGACGCGCTCGAAAAAAACAAGATTCAGACAGCAATTGTGTCAAATAAGGTGGACTCGGCTGTTCAGACATTAAACAAACGTTACTTCCCGCAAATTGCAGTAGCAGTAGGCGACCGTGAGGGACTGCAACGAAAGCCAGCGCCTGATAGCGTGTTTCTGGCAATGGAGGCGTATCATGCAAAACAGGCGGAAACATTGTATGTCGGCGATTCGGAGGTGGATATCGAAACCGCAAAAAATGCGGGAATAAAGTGTGTGAGTGTACTCTGGGGCTTTCGGGATAAGGAGCAGCTTTTGGAGAGCGGCGCGCAATTTTTGATTGAGGAGCCGCTTGCGCTTTTGGAGTTAATGCAAAATGAAACTATATGATAAAAAACAGATTGACTGGAACAATCTTTTATTTGATAACAGGGCGCTTTTTCTGCTGTTGCTGCCAATCATTATCGAACAGCTTTTGAATTCCCTAATGGGAATGGTTGACACAATGATGGTATCAACTGTGGGAAGCGAGGCAATCTCGGCAGTATCGCTCGTGGATTCAATCAATAACTTGGTCATTCAAATCTTTTCGGCGATGGCGTCCGGAGCGGCAATCATCTGTTCGCAGTATATCGGCAGTGGAAATGAGAAGGAAAGTAATAAAGCTGCAAGGCAGGTCGTGCTCACCGTGCTTGTAATTTCACTTGCGATTATGAGCATTTTCATTTTGGGCGGCGAGCGGCTTTTGCGATTGGTATTTGGCGCAGTCGAAGAACCGGTCATGGAAAATGCGATTATTTATTTTATCATTACAGTGATTTCCTATCCGTTTCTTGCTTTATTCAGCGCGGGAGCGGCTTTTTATAGAGCATCGGGGAATGCGAGATTTCCTATGAAGGTATCAGTTATTTCCAATGTTTTAAATATTACGGGAAACGCTGTGTTTATTTATGTATTTCATTGGGGATCAGCCGGCGCCGCACTCTCAACACTGTTGTCGAGAGTGTTTTGTACAACCGTTATCTTTTACTGTTTGAGAAAGCCAAGGCAGATTATCGTTGTAAAAGATTATTTGAAAATCCGTCCCGATATGCCGTTAATTGTGAAAATTATGGCAATCGGCATTCCGTCGGGAATCGAAAACGGTATGTTTCAATTTGGAAAGCTTGCGATTCAGTCCACCGTTTCTACAATGGGAACCGTGGCAATCGCGGCACAGGCGATGACCAACATTTTGGAAAATGTCAACGGTGTCTTTGGCATTGGCGTAGGAATCGGACTGATGACGGTTGCCGGTCAGTGCATCGGCGCGGGAAGAAAAGAGGAAACAAAGTATTATATTGTAAAGCTGACGAAGATTGCGTGGGTTGGCATTTTGGCCTCATGTCTGTTTGTGATGGCAATCACAAAGCCTGTGACATGGCTTGCCGGTATGGAGCCCAAGGCGGCCGCGATGTGCTTTGAGATGGTCACTGCGATTACGATTGCAAAACCCCTGTTTTGGGTAGGGTCTTTTGTGATTGCGTATGGACTTAGGGCAGCAGGCGACGTGAAATTCTCGATGATGGTTTCTGTCATTACGATGTGGGGCTGCCGTGTGGCGCTATGTATTTTTCTTGTGCGGGTATTCAACTTCGGACCGATGGCGGTATGGATTGGAATGTTTGCGGATTGGGGAATTCGTTCCGTTATTTTCATCTTGCGTTTTCTGAGTGGGAAGTGGATTCACGCAGATTTTTTGACAAAAAAATGATTTTATAAGAAACAATAATAATTGACTATCATTTAACAATGTTGTATACTTAGTTATGTACTTTGTTATTTTTTTAGCAGGGAGAAGGATTTTATTTAATATATGGAGGTGTAGGCTTGTGGACGATAAGAGTATATCACAGGCGGTAGTCGCAAGACTTCCAAGATATTACAGATACCTTGGAGATTTAAAGGATAAGGGAATAGAGAGAATATCCTCACAGGATTTGAGTAAGCTGATGAAAGTTACGGCATCCCAGATTCGACAGGATTTTAATAACTTTGGCGGATTTGGACAGCAGGGTTATGGATACAATGTAGAGTACCTTTATAACGAGATTGCGAAGATTCTTGGACTGAACGAAAAGCACAATCTTGTGATCATCGGAGCAGGAAATTTGGGTCAGGCGCTTGCCAATTATATGAATTTTGAGCGCAGAGGCTTTTTGATCAAGGGCATTTTTGACAATAACCGGTCAATCTGCGGAAAAGAAGTCCGAGGCATTCGCGTACAGCATATCGATGAGCTGGAAAGCTTTATCAATGAGAATGCGATTGATATCGCGGTACTCACCATACCGAAAGACGGCGCGGTAAAAACCGCTGAGATTCTTGCGGGCTGTAAGATCAAGGCAATTTGGAATTTTGCGCATACCGATTTGAACGTTCCCGAAAATATCGTGGTGGAAAATGTACATCTTTCGGACAGTCTGATGAAGCTTTCTTACGGAATTGTAAATAAAAAGTAGTACAGATAAAAGAGGGTGATGTTATGCCACAGGAGGAAGAATACTTCAAGGAGGCGCTTATCGGAAAAAGGGTACCTGTTCTGACGCTGGATAACCAGTGGCATAAGCTGTTTACACAGACGGGTGAAAACGATGAGATACATGACCTTGAGGAAAAGCTAAACGATGTGTTAAAGCGACAGGGAAAAGTAAATACGGAAATAAAGACCTTGAGCGCATATAAGAAGACGGTGATGAAGGATATCGTCAATATCATGGAGCTTCCGGACAGCGCCGCCAAAGAAAAAAAGATGACGGAAAACAAGCGTATCATCGAGGAAACCAATCAAAAACTGGAAGAGTACGGTGATGAGCAGATGGAGTTTCCAAAGCAGATTGACGAGGCAAACTTTAATCTGATGCTTGCGACGATGCGCGTCTGTTATGCGCAAATACAGCAGAATGTGTCCGACATCGATGAGATTAATCAATGGATTTCGGACTTTCGCGTTAAGCTGAAAAAAAAGGTATATATCAAGCAGCAAAAAGAGATATGGAATGATGAGATGTACTCCTATATGCATGATATCTTCGGTCCCGATGTGATTGAAGTGTTTGACATGAAATATAATCCGAAAAATGTATTGAATAAGGAAACGGATGTGATTGGAAGCACAAGCACAGACGCAGACAAAGACACAAACGCCCAAACCTGAAAAGGAGGGCGTTTTTTGAGAAGAAAGGACAGAGGCATTTTATGGAATATGTGCTTACAGCCGCAGAGATGAAAAAGTGCGACGAAACAGCAATCAAGGAATACGGTATCGGGTCGCTTGTGCTGATGGAGCGTGCGGCGTTGGAAACGGCAAACGCGGTAATCCGCAAATACGGAAAAGAGATTTATGTGGGCGTCATGGCGGGCAGCGGAAACAACGGCGGCGACGGCATCGCAATCGCAAGAATCTTACAGGAAAGCGGAATCAGGGTAGAAATCAATCTGGTGGGAGAGGCAGGCAAGCTTACAGAGGAAACAAAGACACAGCTTGAAATTGCGAAAAAACTTCAGATTCCCATCTGTTACGGCGTTGAACATACCCTTTATGATGTGATCATCGACGCGATTTTCGGTATCGGGCTCACGAGAGACGTGGAGGGAAAATACAGAAAGGCGATTGAAGAAATCAATGCGTCCAAAGCAAAGGTCGTTGCGGTCGATATCCCATCGGGTGTCAACTCGGATAACGGGAGCATTATGGGCTGCGCCGTAAAAGCTGACATGACTGTCACTTTTGCGTACCGAAAAATCGGAATCATGCTTTATCCCGGCGCGTCATGCGCGGGTGAAGTGTTTTGTGCGCCGATTGGCATTCCGCGCAGCGTCACGGACAAAAAGCGTACGGGTGTCGTGACCTTTACGGATAAGGAAACAGATTTGACGCTGCCCGGCAGAAGCAGCGCAGGCAATAAGGGAACCTTCGGAAAAGTGTTTTTTGTGGCAGGATCAAGGAGCATGGGCGGCGCATGCCAGCTTTCCGCGCTTGCGGCATACCGTATCGGTGCGGGCATGGTGCGTGTGTTTACCGCGGAAGAAAACAGGGAAAGTCTGCTGAGAAAACTGCCCGAAGCGATTGTAAACACATACCTTGACAAAGATGACATGGGTGTCATAAATGATGCGGAGCGGCAGACGCTTTTAGACGGTATTGCGTGGGCGGATGTGGTTGCGATTGGACCGGGACTCTCGATGTCTGACAGGGCGCGGGATCTTTTGAAAACTGTGTTTGCAAGCTGTGATAAGCCGATGGTGATGGACGCGGACGCTTTGAATCTGCTCTCACAGGAGGAGGAACTGTTGGAAAGCCTTCGTTTTGGGCGCAGAAAACAGGACGCGGATATCGTACTCACGCCGCATCTCGGGGAATTTTCGAGACTGACGAAATATCCCGTGTCGGAAATCAAAAAAGATATGCTGGGCGTCTGCAAGGCATTTACAAAAAAATATGACGTATCGCTTGTTTGCAAGGATGCAAGAAGTGTGGTGACAAAACGGGGAAAACTGATCTATCTGAATGCCAGTGGAAATGACGGCATGGCGACGGCAGGTTCGGGTGATGTGCTGACCGGCATTGTTTCGGGACTTTTGGCACAGGGAATGTCGGGTTTTGAGGCAGCAGTCATCGGAACGTATGCGCATGGACTTGCGGGAGATTATGCAAGGGATAACGCGTCGGCATATTTTATCATGGCACAGGATATCATAAATGCATTGAAGTACTTATAAGACAACTTGGAGGATTGACATGGAACATTACGACAGAGTGTGGGCAGAGATTGACCTTGATGCGATAGCGTTTAATATAGAAAGCATCAAAAAAAATATCAGCATAAATACGCAGATTGTGGCAGTTATCAAGGCTGATGGATACGGACACGGCGCAATTCCGATCGCAAAGATGCTGGAGAGCGACAGCCGTATATGGGGATATGCGGTAGCGACCGCCACAGAGGCAATGGAACTTCGAAACAATGGTATCAAAAAGCCGATTTTAATTCTTTCTTATACGTTTGCGTCGGATTATCGGGAATTGATAGAGAACGAGGTGCGTCTTGCGGTATTTACACCGGAGATGGCAGCGGCTTTATCGGAAACGGCGCAGAAATTGGGGAAACGTTGTAAAGTACATATCAAGGTTGATACAGGCATGACCCGGATTGGCGTACAGCCAAACCTTGATGCGATTGAGCTGATCAGACAGATTTCAGAACTGAAAAACATTGAAATCGAGGGCATCTTTACGCATTTTGCAAGGGCGGACGAAAATGATAAGTCAAAAGCGTATGAGCAGTTAAATAAATTTAATGCGTTTTTAAAACAGATTGAAGAAACTGCCGCAATCCAAATTCCAATCAAACACTGCTCGAACAGCGCAGGCATCGCGGAGATTCCGGAGGCAAATATGGACATGGTGCGCGCCGGAATTATCCTATACGGTCTGTGGCCTTCCGAAGATGTGGAAGAAGGCGGAAAAATAGCGCTGAAACCCGCGCTCAGCTTAAAATCAAAAGTAGTGTATGTAAAAACCGTTCCCGCGGGACAGGAAATAAGCTATGGAGGAACGTTTACGACAAAACGCGAAACGCGTGTTGCAACGATTTGCGTAGGTTATGGCGACGGATATCCCAGAAGCCTTTCCAATAAAGGATATGTGCTGATAAACGGTCAGAGAGCGCCGATTCTCGGACGCGTGTGCATGGATCAGTTTATGGTTGACATAACAAATGTGACAGGTGATGTGCGAACGGAAAGTGTGGTTACACTGATTGGAAAAGACGGAGCGGAAGAAATCACGATGGAAACTTTGGGTGCGCTTTCGGGACGCTTTAACTATGAGCTTGCCTGTGATTTGGGAAAGCGGATTCCGCGCGTATATCGTGTAACAAAAGAATAAAATTTTGCACCGGCTGTATAAATCCACGGAATGCAGGTAAAAATAGGACTGTGACCAGAAGACAGCGGAAACAGAGGAGTCTGCTGCGTGGATTTTGCATAACAGAGGTGTAGCATATGAAAAGAGGAGATATTTATTACGCGGATTTAAGACCGGTCGTAGGTTCGGAACAAGGCGGTGTAAGACCTGTATTGATCATTCAGAATGACGTGGGAAACAGGCACAGCCCGACTGTAATCTGCGCCGCAATTACCTCAAAGATGAATAAGACGAATTTACCGACACATATCGAGCTGAATGCGGGAAATTA
>JAIEDW010000437.1 GCA_029067805.1 Lachnospiraceae bacterium | reverse complement strand
GCAAAGATATCTGATAATTATTTAACAAAGATAAAGAACAACAAAGATGGAAAGCTGATTTTGGTGACGGCGATTAACCCGACGCCCGCAGGGGAAGGAAAGACGACGACAAGCGTCGGTTTGGGTCAGGCGCTCGGAAAGCTTGGGAAAAAGGCAGTGATTGCGCTGAGAGAGCCTTCTCTTGGCCCTTGTTTTGGTGTCAAGGGCGGTGCTGCAGGCGGCGGAATGTCGCAGCTTGTGCCGATGGAGGATTTGAATCTGCATTTTACAGGTGATTTTCATGCGATCACGGCTGCAAATAATCTCTGTGCGGCGTTGCTTGACAATCATATTCATCAAGGGAATGAGCTGAATATTGATACGCGTCAAATCGTGTGGAAACGCTGTCTTGACATGAATGACAGAGTGCTTCGCAATATTGTTGTCGGAATGGGCGGTAAGATAGACGGCTTTGTGAGAGAGGATCACTTTGTGATTACGGTTGCGTCGGAGATTATGGCAGTGTTATGTCTGGCGGAGGATATGAATGACTTGAAAAAGCGCCTTGATAGAATGATTGTCGCATATACCTACGACGGCGAGCCTGTAACAGCGGGGCAGCTTAAGGCAACAGGGGCGATGGCTGCGCTTTTAAAGGATGCGATAAAGCCAAATTTGATACAGACACTTGAGCATACACCTGCGATTGTGCATGGCGGACCGTTTGCCAATATTGCGCATGGCTGTAACAGTGTGCGCGCGACGAAGGCTGCGCTGAAAATGGCGGATTACGTGGTGACGGAAGCCGGTTTTGGTGCGGATTTGGGAGCGGAGAAGTTTTTTGACATCAAGTGTCGTCAGGCGGGACTTTCACCGGACGCCGTGGTACTTGTCGCGACGATTAGAGCGCTCAAATATAACGGAGGTGTTTCGAAAAACAGCCTTGACACGGAAAATCTTGCTGCGCTTGAGCGTGGAATTGTCAATCTGGAAAAGCATATTGAAAATCTACATAAATTTGGAGTGCCGGTTGTTGTGACACTGAATGCGTTTGTGTCCGATACACAGGCTGAGATTGATTTTGTAAAGAAATTCTGTAATGACAGAAACTGTGACTTTGCGATTTCTAAGGTTTGGGAGAAGGGCGGCGAAGGCGGAATCGAGCTTGCAAATGCTGTGCTAAATACGTTGGAAACAAAAGCGAGCCATTTTGCTCCGATCTATGGAACCCATCTTAGCATTGTGGAGAAGATTATCCGTATTTCGAAGGCAATCTACGGTGCGCAGGGTGTCGCGTTTGCGTCTGCTGCAGTAAAACAGATTGAAAAATTGGAAAAAATGGGATTTGGAGAGCTGCCAATCTGTATGGCAAAAAATCAGTATTCGCTCTCCGATGACCCGACACTTTTAGGACGCCCCAAAGGATTTACTATTAATGTAAGAGAGGTATATGTATCTGCGGGAGCGGGATTTATTGTGGCGCTTACGGGAGCCGTGATGACGATGCCCGGACTTCCGAAGGAGCCGGCAGCATATAATATTGATGTGACGAATGAAAGTTTAATTACCGGATTGTTTTAGAGGAGTCCATAAAACATGAAATGTCCAAAATGTGGAAATCAACTTTCGGAGGGAAAACTGCTTTGTGAAAAATGCGGTGAGGAAGTAAAGTATGTTCCGGACTTTGACATAGAGCTTGAGCATGAACTAAGAAAATTCATATCTTCTATTATGGAGGAGCTTGCCGAGAAAGAGCCTGAAAAGGATGAGGAGAAGGGCTTTGAAACGGAGGATTTAAAAGATAAGTTCAGTGACTATTTTCCAAAGAAACAGATTGGTTTTTTGAAAAATAAAAAGAGAATGATAGTTATTACAATAACTGCTGTTATGATAATAGCGGTAGGCGTAGCCGGAATGACAGGCTTTGCAAAGCTTTCTAAACAGAGAGAAAATTCGTATGACTATCAATATGAAAAAGCGGTTGAATGTGCCCAAATGGGGCAGTATGACGAGGCGGTTGCTTATCTTGAGAGGGCGCTTGCAATTGATGCTTCGCAGATTGATGCAAGATTTCTGTTAGCACAATATTATGACGAAAGTGGTATGCGCACGAGTGCGGTTTCCGTATTAGACGAGATTCTTGTGCAAAAGCCGGATTATCCTAGACGAGACGAAGTATATGATGCGCTTCTTACGATTTATGAGGAAGACAAAAACTACGAGGAGTTGGGAAGCGTTCTTGCGTCGTGCGATGTGGCAAGAATTGTTTCAAAGTATAACAAGTATGCCGCGCTGCCTCCCGAATTTAACAAAGAGGGTGGATCATATGAGGAAATCATATCCATCACGCTTGCGGGAAACACGTTGGGAACGGTGTATTACACCATAGACGGCACGGAGCCTACGCGCAGTTCTTCTGCGTATGAAACACCGATCCTTTTAGAGTCTGGGATGTACACGATACGCGCGATGTTTGTAAATACATATGACATTGAGAGTGAGATTGTATCGCAGACGTATGAGATTAATTTATCGGTTCCGGAAAGCCCGGTAGTTAATCTTGACAGTGGAACATACGATGCGCCAGAGTTAATCGAAGTCTATCACAATGACGATACCAAAATCTATTATACGACAGATGGAAGTACGCCCGATAAAAACAGTAACAGATACAACAATCCAATTGAGATGCCTTATGGCATGAGCAATTTTTCCTTTATTGCAATTGGCAGCTCGGGGGGAAGCAGTGAGGTTGTCAGCAGAAGCTATCAACTGAATGTGGAAGCAAATTTTGATACGGAGCTTGCGATTCAGGTGCTTACAAACCATCTTGTGGCAAGCGGAAAACTGCTAAATACGGGAGGAAACGTTACGGACAGACTCGGACATAACCAATACAGAGTGCAAACAGTCGTAAAAGTTGAGGAGCAGTTGTATTATATTGTGTACGAGGAATATATGGATACGACAGGCAGCGTGCATGACACGAACAATATATATGCGATAGATGTAAACACTGCCGATTTGTACAAGGCATACAAGATTGATGAAGGAACGTACCATTTGAATCCATTTGATGAATAAAGGTTGAAATGATGCAAGTTTTCCTTTACAATAAAAATAGGTGTGTGAAAAAAATAACAAGAAAGGAACGGTGATTTTCTAATGTACAAAATTTTAGAAGCCAGAGAACTGACTACTAACATCTATTTGATGGTAGTGGAAGCTCCGCGTGTGGCAAAAAACTGTAACCCGGGGCAATTTGTAATTGTAAGAATGGATAAAGATGGAGAGCGTATTCCACTTACCATCTGTGATTATGATAGAGGAAAGGGCACTGTTACGATTGTATTTCAGTCAGTGGGAGCGGAAACGGGAAGAATGGCGGACTTAAAGACCGGCGACGCATTCCATGATTTTGTAGGACCGCTCGGACGCGCATCGGAGCTTGTGGACGAGGATAAAGAAACACTTGCAAAGAAGAAAATTTTGTTTGTGGCAGGCGGCGTTGGAACCGCGCCTGTTTATCCGCAGGTAAAATGGCTTCATGAGAACGGCATCAATGCAGATGTTATTGTCGGCGCAAAAAATAAGGATCTTCTGATTCTGGAAAAGGAGATGGAGGCCGTTGCAGGAAATCTTTATGTGACGACAGATGATGGTTCTTATGGACGCAAGGGTATGGTTACACAGACGATTCAGGATTTGGTTGATGAGGGAAAAAAATATGATGTCTGTATCGCAATCGGTCCGATGATTATGATGAAGTTTGTCTGCAAGCTTACGAAAGAGCTTGGAATACCAACAGTTGTGAGTCTCAATCCGATTATGGTTGACGGTACAGGAATGTGCGGCGCCTGCCGTGTGACGGTTGGAAGTGAGGTTAAGTTTGCGTGTGTAGATGGTCCGGAGTTTGACGGACATCTTGTGAATTTTGATGAGGCGATGAAGCGCCAGCAGATTTACAAGACGCAGGAGGGCAGAGCGATGCTCAGATTACAAGAG
>JAIEDW010000436.1 GCA_029067805.1 Lachnospiraceae bacterium | reverse complement strand
GAGTGCACACCGCCGAGAGCACGGACGAAAAACCTGTGCAAGCCACGCTTTCGGTCAAGAAACGCGAAGTGGAACAGCAGACTTTAGCGTATAGTGATACGGGAGTCGAGATAACGCTCGGCAAGAATGAAGAGAAATGGTATGCATTCACGGCAGAGGAGTCGAACTGCTATATTTTCTATTCAGAAAATGCTACACATCCGCTGAAATCGTCATGCTACAGGAGGCTTTCCGACTCGATTCCTATCGAATCCCATTCGATGGAGGGGAATCCGACGGAAACATGGAATTTTTCTAAGATTAAGGAGAGCGAAGTGTCTATAAAGGCGGGCGACACCATGTATGTGAAGATTTATTTGAACAAAGCCGACGAACAGGATGATGGACTGGATACCCCTGTGACTGCGACAATCAAGGTGCAAAAGCGTGAGATCGAGCAACGTGTTACGTCCGGAGAGGAACCTGTATCGATATCGCTCGCTTGCGATGGGACCATACACTGGTATGAGATCACGGCGGAGGAATCGAATCTTTACCATTTTACATTTGAGAGAACCAGCGAGGCTATGAATACTTTCATTCAATATGTTATCTGTAAAGCTTTGGAGGATAGGGGAGGCGCTGCTGATGAGTGGAATTATATTTATCCCAATACAATAAGTTCAGAGTTAAAATCCATTTCTATTGAGAAGGGAAAGAGCGTATATCTGACGGCATATTCGCCGAGTTCTACGATGGAAGTAAAGATTACGGTGGAGAAAGAGCGTACATTTGAGAAGCAAAAGTTGATGTTGGGAGAAGATGGCGTTGCGGTTACGCTTAAACCCGGGGAATCGAAATACTTTTTGTTCGACGCAGAGGAGTCCTCTATTTATCGCTTCTATTCCACAGAGGCGACGGCGGGTGTAACGGCGACATACTATGAGAGTACGCTCACGGCGGATGCGGTAGGACCGTTTACGGGTACAGAGAGTGAGCCGAATTTCGACACGAGATATCAATCTATCCGCGCGGGCAATCAGGTGTGTCTGCAACTGTGTGCAGCAGATGAAACAGCAGAGGAACCGGTGACTTTGCGGGTCAATGTGGAGAAGTATAATGTGAAAGATTTGAACCTTGGTGGTGCGGGCGAGACAGTTTCCACAGCAGATTCCACGGACGATCAGTGGTTCCGGTTTACTGCGGATGAGGAGGGTTGGTATACCTTTTCCGGCGAACGTGACGGCAATGTTTCTTCTCAAGAGATGTGGCTGTTTGACAGCTTAACGCCGGAGAGTGATAAGGATGCGGTTGATACAAATAACTTGACCTGTATGGCAAAGCTCTCTAAAAATCAAGTAATTTATGTGCGGCTGCGTCTCAAATCGGAGCAAACGGCTACGACTACGTTGAAGGTGGATAAGTTGCCTACAATTGATGAAAGTGGTTCGATCGTTGTTTCGCTTAAGGCTTCTGAAATTAGGACTGTATGCTACCGGCTTCCTAAAAACGGCAGCTATACCATTGAATGCAATAAACTCCAAGATAAAGGAAGCGTCACTGCGGAAACGTGGATTAACAAGGGTTCAAAATATACCATGGCGATATGGAATAATCCTCCGCGGACATATACTTACGACAATAGAAAAGGAGGCGAGTATCTTTTTATCACGCTGACAGAGAAAGCCGGAACTGCTGACGTTGATGTGATAGTGTCGATTATTATGAAAGAAAATACGCAAACAGCAACGTTATCCGATACCGAAGAAACCGGCACGGAAGCTGAAAACTTGGAGGAAGGAGCTTCCGACACGGGCGAAGATTTGCAATTCCCTGAAGAAACGGAGGATGAAGAAGCTTCCGTTTCCGGCATGACCACTGCTGTCGATGATGTACCATCGGAGGAACGTGTTGACATGGAAGAAACTGTGTTGATATTGAAGGAATAAAGAATGAAGAAGAAAAACTTAGAAGTGATGTCAGTAATATTACTGATTTTAATAAGCATTACAGGTTGCACACCAAAAAGCGCCGAAAGTGAAAACGACATAAAAACAGTAGAGCGTATCATCAATGAGAGAGCATCAAATGTTGACACCGGCGCGGAAACAGAGAACGATGAACAACCCCAATCTCAAGCAAAGCCAGAAGATATCATACAAAATTGGGATAACATGACATATGGGGATACTGTGTTAATGCGTCAGGCGCAAGCGGATCAAGTGTGTATCGTGGTTCAACCTTCCGTGTTGAGAAAATATAGTTTTTATTATTATATTCCCGAAGATGAAGATCAGAAACAGCTTCATGAATTTATGGAGACCTTGCCGCTGGAAGAAAAGCCTTATGAGGGAAAATGGGAAGGAATGAAAGAAAAAGGCTGGCAGATTGCCTATCAGAATATGTGCTTTATGGTGTTTGAAGGAGGATACTTGGAGTACAGCTATATGGACGATGAAACGGGAGAGCTTATGGAATATTTTGTAGAGGATTCCGAACTGTGCGGGTATATACAAAATATGCTGCAAGAAAAGTTAAATTATAATTCGTTTAATCCAGCTAATATAGAAAATATCGTATCTGCAAAGCTGGACGTTCAAAGCAACCACACAAATAAGAAATTTTACAGTCAAACGATAACGGACGAGGAAACACTGCAATTATTTGAAGATTGGTTTGGTAACGCGGAATATATTTTGGGCGGTGCGGACTGCGGCAATCAAGATGCCTGTTTGGAGCTAGAATTAGCCAGCGGCGAAACCGTTCGCTTATCGGTTGCGACAGACAGCTGCTCCAATTTCGGCATCAACGGAATATACTATGATTACCGCCCGGCATCGGACTGGGATAATAAAGACTTCTTTACGTGTTTTGATGAAATACCTTGGGATTGGGATTAAATTATTGTTCGTAAAATGCCTCAATTGCCTGTGCAAAAAATTCGGCTGCACCCTCCCCATACTTTTTATCTATTTTAGATTTCATTAACGCCCCTCGATAGCTATGTGCAATGGAGAGCATTAGCCCTTCTTCATTTTTGATCTGGCTAAACTGTTTCATTGCAAATCCGTATTCGCCGATAAGCTCCTTGACCTCGAAAGAATCCACAGGACAGCCGCTTTTGCTGATTAGTTTTTCCAAGATTGCATCCAGTCGTTTATTATAACTCTCTGCAACTTCTTTGCTGACAGGATTTTTTGCGACAGATAGATACTTGTCTTTTCCGCCGTACCATTCAACCACCTTTGCGTAGTTTTTTTGCATTTTCTCTGAGGACACCACTTCCATGTAGTGCTTTTTCCATTGTTCGGTGTTTCCAAATTCCTGTATTGCAAGGTTTCTGATATCTTCCGGCATATGCTCAAACATCGCCTGAAATAGTTCTTCGACTTCTGTTTTATTAAAAACTGCAAAATCCATTTTGTTCTCTCCTTTCAAAATGTTGTCAATGCTTGCGATCAAACGCTCAATGCGTTCCTTCTTTGCGATAAGCATTTTTCGCTGCATTTGTAAAATCTGGTTTTTATCAAGAGCAGAGTTTTCTATAAGGGCTTTGATTTCTTTGAGTGGAATATCAAACTCACGAAAGAACAAGATTTGTTGTAATGTTTCTAAGGCTTTATCGTCATAAAGCCGGTATCCCGCTTCGCTTTTCTGCGTTGGAGCAAATAATCCAATCTCGTCATAATAGTGAAGCGTTCGTGCACTGATACCCGTCAGTTCTGATATTTGTTTTACAGTCATCATAGCTATTATCCTCCCTGTTCCTGATATAGACACTATAATCTATGACGTTGCGTTAAAGTCAATAGGATTTTGAAAAAAATATCTATCGTAAAATAAAATGTTGAAGATGCCGATTGGTTTGTATATAATAAAATGAAACTTAAAGTCATTGCAGCAGGTGGGAAAAATGTTGAATTTCAATAGGAGGCAGCAATCCTATGATAAAAGCAGTTATATTTGATATGTACGAAACACTCATCACACATTTTCAAAGCCCTCTCTATTTTGGCGCACAGATGGCAGCAGATGCCGGGATACCGGAACAAAAATTTCAAGCATTGTGGGAACCGACGGAACATGACCGAACAATAGGAAAATTGACGTTAGAGGATACGCTTGAAAATATCTTAAAAGAAAACGGACGGTATTCTAAAGAACTGCTTAACCTAATTGTCCAAAAACGCATCAAAGTAAAAGAAGAATGTTTTAACCATTTGCACGATCAAATTATTCCTCTGTTACGTGGTTTAAAGGAAAAAGGAATTCAAATAGGACTGATAAGCAACTGCTTTTCGGAGGAAGCGAAGGTTATTCGGAAGAGCATTTTGTTTCCCTATTTTGATGCCGTATGCTTATCCTACGAACAAGGATTAAAAAAACCCGACATAGAAATATACAGAAGGTGTATTGATAAGCTGAATGTTGAGGCAGGCGAATGCTTATATGTCGGCGATGGAGGCAGCTCTGAATTGGAAGCCGCCAAATCAATCGGAATGAAAACCGTTCAGGCAGTTTGGTATCTGCAAGACGGAACAGGTCAGCCTTGCGGCAGAAAGGCTGACTTTGAACAAATGGAAAATCCGATGGATATTTTAAAGAAAATATTTGATTAAAATGGAGGAAAAAATGGCATACGGAAAATCAATTGAATTGTTTCTTGCAAACGGGACGGCAGATAGTTTGATTATTGCAGAATTGTCAAACTGGAATGGCAAGGCAATTAAGATACCAAGAATAGAAGTAATGGAGTGCAAGAGAAGCGATATCAAAGAGCCAGGGGTCTATTTCTTATTCTGCAAAGAAGAGGACAATTCGGATTCGGTTTATATTGGTGAATCGGAAAATGTAAAAGAACGCTTGGTGCAACATATCCGGGATTATTCCGCAGAAAAGGAGAAATATTACTGGACAACAGCGGTCATTTTTATTGGTCGTGATTTGAACAAGGCTCATATAAGATACTTGGAAGATAAACTTGTAACAGAAGCAAAATCGGCGAAACGCTATACTGTGCTGACTAAAAATACATACAGTAAAACTGTACTGAAAGAATCGCAGATTGCTACGATGGACGAATTTATCGATAATATCAAAATTCTTATAAATACGTTAGGTTATAAAGTTTTGGAGCCGATGGTAATCAATGACACTTCTGCAAAAGCTGATGATGAAAAACTCCATATGAGTGCCGGTAATGCAAGAGCAGAGGGTATGGTTACCATAGAAGGTTTTGTATTATTGGCGGGAGCGATTATTAATGAAAAAGTTTCTGAAAAGTCTTTAACGCAAAGTGCAATTGCTTTGCGTAAGAAAATTTTTGATTCCGGCAAGGTGCATAATTTGACGACGACAGAAGATATTTTGTTTTCAAGTTCATCCGCAGCGGCTGATTTCGTAACAGGATACAGTGTTAGTGGTCCTATGACTTGGAAAAATGCAGCTGGAAAGACGTTAAAAGAAATTGAGTCAGAAGCGTCAAATGAGGAGAGGCCGGTACACTGATATGATCTATTTATCTCATTTCGAGTTTCCAAGTAGGGAAAGAGAATACGATTTTACAATGGGACAGAAACGTACCTGCTATGATACGGTATATCCCTTTCTAATCCTGTCAGAGCACCAGTTGAAAATGCTTGATTTTGAGGAAGTGACAATCCTGTATGGTGGGAATGGTTCCGGAAAGACGACCGCTTTAAATGTGATTGCGGAAAAGCTTGGACTTGCGCGTGATACACTGTATAACCGCTCAAATTTTTTTGAGGATTACACAAAGATGTGCTCCTATGAAACGATTGGGAAAATCCCGAAGGACAGTAGGATTATCACGAGCGATGACGTGTTTGACTTTATGTTGAATCTGCGAAGCATTAACGAGGGAATCGACCGGAAGCGCGAGGAACTGTTTGAGGATTATCTGGAAGCAAAATATTCTCGTTTTCAGATGCATTCTCTGGAGGATTACGATACGCTGAAAAAAGTAAATTCGGCACGCCGCAGCACACAGTCAAAGTTTGTTCGCAATAATCTGCAGGATAACGTGCGGGAACATTCTAACGGAGAAAGCGCATTTCTTTATTTTGCGGATAAAATAAAGGAAAATGGGTTGTATCTGCTGGATGAGCCGGAGAACAGCCTGTCGCCGGAAAAA
>JAIEDW010000435.1 GCA_029067805.1 Lachnospiraceae bacterium | reverse complement strand
ATTGCCGGAACGCTTAAAATTGCGTTCAGCATATCGATACTTATGTCTGGCACCGACGGCAATATTTTCAGGTTCGTCATCGTTGCAATCGAATTCAAATATGAACCCGTGATAATATTCCCGATTTCCTTCATCGCGGAAAGTTCCATCTCACTGAACTCTCCATCTGAAGGCGGCATTCCCATCAGTCTTGACACAAGATCCCGTCCCGCGTGCTGCTCGAGCACAAACATAATGCTTCCCGTAATGTCGCCTTCCACGGCAAGATAGATACCTACTACCATCTGTTCTTCGCCGCCCATAGCCGCACCGACATCCTTAAAATCGAGAAGACGTACCTGCGGGACTTTCATATCCACTTTTGTCTGAAGCATCTGCGCAAGCGCCGTTGTGGCATTGCCCGCGCCGATGTTTCCAAGCTCTTTCAGCACATCATAATACTCTGTTGTCACTTTTTGAAAGCTTATATTTTCTGCCATACAAAGACCAAGCCTTTCTTTTTAAAAAATAACAAATGTTATACTTCCATTACGTCCGCAAGAACAGATGTAATGTCGAGAAGTGAAATCAGTCTTCCCTCTGTTTTTCCAACACCGGAAAGGAAGCGTTCTCTCTCATCCTTCTCATATCCCATTCGTTCTACGTGCTCCTCATCAAGCGTAACAACTTCCTTCACCTCATCCACAAGCACGCCGATTGACTCATGCTGCTCCAGCGTCAAGATAATGATACGCGTTTTCTTCGTGATTTCATCTCCTGAAAGTCCCATCTTTAATCTAAGACTGATTGTGGGGATTACCACACCGCGAACATTGATCACGCCCACAATATAGTCAGATACCTTAGGCACTCTTGTAATTTTGGACATTCTGATAATATTCGAAATATATTTGATATCAATACCGTACTGCTCATCGCCAAGCTGTATTACAATGAACTGTGTGGTACCAAGCTCTACATGACGATTCAGGATCGCATTACGCTTCTGCTCGTCCACTACTTTTACTTCATCCATTTTTATACCCTGCCTTTCCTCTCATTCCGATTAAATTAACGCATTGGTATCCAAGATCAGCGCTACGTCACCATTACCCAAAATGGTTGCGCCGCTTATCATCTTCGGAACCTTGATGTATTTGCCCATAGACTTAATAACCACTTCCTGTTGACCGATAAGCTCGTCTACGACAAGACCCGCCTGCTTATCGCCCTTCTTCACAATAATAACCGTGAGATTCTGGCTCTCGTCCTCTCTTGGTGGAATATCAAGCACACTATTGAGTCTGATAATCGGAATAACGGTACCGCGGATATGTATCACTTCTTTTGCCTGTACAAGCTTAATATCATCGGGCGACACATCTTCGATCGTCTGGATTGATCCAAGTGCGATCGCATACTTTTCGTCACCGACAACAACCATCAATGCCTGAATGATTGCAAGTGTAAGCGGAAGTCTGATAATCCATGAAGATCCTTCTCCGAAACTGTTTTTAACTTCTACCTCACCACTCAAAGACTCAATCTTTGACTTTACAACATCAAGACCAACGCCACGTCCTGATACGTCCGAAACCTTCTTTGCCGTTGAAAAACTGGGCAGGAACAACAAATCAATAACTTCCTTATCTGTCATTGTCTCTGCTTGTTCCGGTGTAACCGTACCACGCTCTATCGCTTTTTGTTTTACTGCTTCTACATTAATTCCGCCGCCGTCATCCCTTACCTCGATCACGACATTATTTCCATCCTGATAAGCATCAAGGAAAATCGAACCGACTTCCGGCTTACCGTTTGCCACTCTGACATCATTCGGCTCAAGCCCATGATCCGCAGAGTTTCTGAGCATATGCATCAGCGGATCGCCGATCTCGTCAACCACGGTACGGTCAAGCTCAGTGTCCTCACCTGTCATGTAAAGCTCCATCTTCTTGTTAAGCTTTTTCGAAAGATCGCGAATCATACGAGGGAACTTCGCCACTACACTCTCAATTGGTACCATTCGAACCTTCATAACAGACTCATGGAGATTCGTGGTTACGCTCTCGAGGTACTCTATCTGCTCATTTACGGCATTCGTATCACCTTTGCCCTCCGTATCCGTTGCTGCGATAAGAGAGTTTTTTGCAATGATCAACTCACTGACAAGATTCATTAAATTGTCAAGTTTTTCGATATCCACACGGACCGTTCTGTTTACAACAGGTTTTGACGCTGTCTTGGAAGCTGCCGCCGCGGGTTTCGCACTTGCTGCCGGAGCCGGAGCCGCTGCAGCCTGAGGCACTGCCGAAGCGCTGACCGGTTTTGTTTCCGGTTCCGCTTTTTCCTCTTCCTTTTCTTCCGCCGCAGAACTCTGTTCAGCCGGAGCTGCCGGTAAAACGTATTCTGCGCAGAATACTTCTTCAATTTCCGACACGCTCTTAACCGCTGCCATCACTTCGTCCATAGAACTTTCCGATATAAAAATCAAACTGAATGTCAGATCAAATTTCTCGTCCTCGATATCCTGTGCCGTAGGATTAGAAACGATGACCTCTCCAAGTCTTTCAAGCGCTTTAAAGACAAGGAACGCTCTCGCTGCCTTTAAAACACACGCCTCCTCCACATAGACTGTAATGCCGTATGCCTTAAGCGCTTCACTTGCTGCCTTTTCAACGAGCATACGCTCCGTTTCGGAAAGCTTGATTTCCTGCCATTTTGCCTGTTTTCCGTCTGCTGCGTTGTCCTCAGCCGCTTTGGTTTCCGCCGCACCACCCTCCGATGCTGCGCTCTCAACCGGCTTGATTTCACCGTTGTTCTTCAAAATACTGTTCAACGCATCAATCAAATTCTGATTGTCGTTCGTACCTTCTTCTGTCGTCTGCTGAATATTATCAACATACTCCTCCAGTGCGTCGAGTGACTTGAAAAGAATATCAATCATCCCGGGCTTTACTTTGAAAGTACCGTTTCGAACCTCTGAGAAAACATTCTCCATATCATGCGTCAGTGTCTGCATTCTCTTATAGCCCATCGTACCTGCCATACCTTTCAAGGAATGCGCGGCTCTGAATATCTCATTAATGGTATCCATATTTTCCGGATTCTGTTCCAACTCCATTATCTGGTCGCT
>JAIEDW010000434.1 GCA_029067805.1 Lachnospiraceae bacterium | reverse complement strand
GGCAGATTTTGACGCAAAGACAGCTGACGGACGAGCAAAGCGAATCGCCTGGAGGGTGGCCAGGCTCAATAAAAATCTAAAGCCTATGTAACTGTTTTCGGAAAAGAGAGAAAAAATTAAGAATCGAGAGAGGAGAAGAAAAATGCCTTATATTACAGTAGAAAGCGGAGTGTTATCCGACGAACAAAAGGAGTTGCTAATCAAGCGGTTGACGGAAGTGTCTTCGGAAATTATGAATGTACCGCAGGAATTTTTTACTATGACGATTAAAGAAGTACCGGACAAAAATTTTGGAATCGGCGGAAAAACGATTGATAAAGTAAAGACGGAGTATATGAAGGCGCATAAGTAGATTACCGTTTATCTAAGAAAGGGATAGTATGATTTCTTTTTTTATTGTAAGACATGGTGAAACATTGTTGAACTGTTTAAACAGAGCGCAAGGATGGAGTGATTCACCGCTTACCGATAATGGAAAGGCGGCAGCGATGGAATTAGGCAGTACATTCCAAGATATGAAGCTGAAAGCGGCATATACAAGCGATACCTTGAGAGCCGAAGAAACTGCAAGATTGATTTTATTGAATAGTGGTAATGGCAATGTGGAAGTCCATAAAGACAAAAGACTGCGAGAATGGTGCTTAGGTTCTATGGACGCGGAACACAATACGACTTTTATTAAAACGGTATCAGATTGGTTAGGTGTTTCCTCGTTTGTAGAACTGAATAAAAGACTTCCGGATGTTGCGGAAGCGATTTATGAGCATGATACAACTGGCATGGCAGAACCATTTGCAGATATTTTAACTCGTTTGAAATGTGTTTTGGAGGAGATTACAAAGAGCGAATCGACAAATAGAGAGAGCAATGTATTAGTGGTAACACATGCTTTTGTTATTAAAACGTTATTATATCTGTTTGCACCGGAGCAATTATGTGCTATGGATAAAGTACAAAATACGGCTGTTGTGAAGCTAGCCTATGAAGGAAATGAATTTCATTTTCAAGGAATAGGGTAATAAGAATAGATAGATGAATACTCTTTAAAAGATTGTGTTCCCGATGAGTGGTCTTGCATTTTTCTCCGGTAGGGTTCATACTGTTTCTGTGATGATGTAAGAGAACTTATAGAAAAGGAACAATACAAGAACATATGAAAACTGCAAATGTAAATGAAGCGACAAGAGAGATTTTTGAGACTAGACCAGTTCCCCGTGCGTTGGCAAAGATGGCGATTCCGACCATTGTAAGCCAGCTTATTACGCTGGTCTATAATATAGCGGACACTTGGTTCATTGGACAGACGAATAATCCTTACATGGTGGCGGCATCCTCCTTGGTGTTGACCATCTTTCTGATGACGACGTGCATTGCTAATCTGTTCGGAGTGGGTGGCGGGAGTCTGGTAGTACGGCTGCTGGGCAGAAACGACGGGGATGAGGCAAAAAAGGTGGCTTCTCTGAGTCTGGTGATGGCAGCCACCGCTTCCCTTGTCTTTTCCATTCTGTGTTTTATTTTTATGAATCCCCTGCTGCGTCTTTTGGGCGCTAGCGACAATACAATCGGGTTTGCCAGGCAATACCTGATGCTTGTGGTGGTGATTGGCTGTTTTCCGACGGTCATGGCTAATACCATGAGTTCCATGGTGCGTAACATTGGCTATTCCAAAGAGGCGGGATTTGGTCTGGGAATGGGTGGTGTCCTGAATGTGATCCTGGACCCAATATTCATGTTCGTGATTTTACCGGACGGCTACCAAGTAGTGGGAGCGGCGATAGCGACCATGCTTTCTAATGTGATCACGCTCGTGTATTTTATTTTTGTTTACATAAAACTGGCGGGAGAGACTGTGCTCACTCTGCCACGCAGCATAGAGAAAATACGAAGGGAGTCTATGGGTTCCCTTTTTTCCGTGGGAATTCCTGCGGCTATGAGTCTGCTTCTCTTTGACCTGTGCAATATGGTAATTAATCGTCTGGCGTCGGGTCATGGAGATATTGAGCTTGCGGCCATCGGAATTGTGCTGAAGGTAGAACGTCTCCCGCTGAATATCGGGATTGGGATCTGTCTTGGAATGACGCCACTGGTGGCATACAATTACGCGTCAAAAAATCATAAGAGAATGAAAGATTTCTTCCGGACAGCGCGGCGGGTGGGACTGATTGTTTCGATTCTCTGCGTGGTGTTTTATCGAATCTGTGCACCATACATTATAGGTGCCTTTATCTCAGATGAGGATACAGTGCGGTTTGGGACGCAGTTCCTCCAATCGCGCTGCTTTGCCACGCCCTTTATGTTCCTGAGTTTCCACATGGTGCATTTCATGCAGGCGGTGGATAGGGGGAAGGTTTCGTTCCTGCTTGCAGTGATTCGGCAGCTCTTTTTGAATATTCCGATTCTGTTCATCATGAACATGTTTTTCGGTATGAACGGCATCGTGTGGACGCAGTTGACAGCGGACATTATCAATGTGGGAATCTCTTATGTGATCTACGCACGTCTGATTGGGGATATTGCTTCATAGGGAAGAATTGTGTTATGAGAGAATACAGTTATAAAGATATTAAAAAAATAACGAAAGCAGGAATCTTATTTAGGGATGGATTTGAACTGTTATTTGAAGAATGTAGAAATGAATGGTCTGTAGAAAAAGGAATGAACAGAGAGCATTCCTTTTGTGTCGCAGAAAGGGATTGTTTAGCAAAAATACCATATTTTTTATTTTACTCTAAAAAAAGGGTGAAAGTACTTTTTGATAAAAAGGGTATTTGGAGCAAGAAGAAAAATGAAAATGATTTTTATAATTTGCAGGTAGTTTTGAATCGATTTGGGTTTTCCTCCTATGATATGACTTAGCAGAACAGATGCGGAATATTATATTTTCCTTTATATTTCTATGAGTATTTATTAAATTGAACTATTTAACTTAGCAGTCATTCTTGACTGAACAAATATTTGATCAGGAGATAAAATGCTATCAACGATAATTGGTAAAAAACTTACAGATATTTATACAGTTGGATTTATATATTTAGAGGATGAACAATATGAATTCACACCTGACTTAAGATGGATGTATTTCGAATTTGAAGATATATTAGTAGAATTTGCATCTGTCGAACAATATAGTCGATTAAGAATGGAAAAGGTTTCAGATGTTCGATATCAATTTGAAGATGATGAAGATATGATTAAAGTCAAGTCATCTGTGATAGAACTCGTCTTGGTTAGTTCGATGCTTGTTGATAATATAGTAAAGGATATAGAATTGATAGATGGCACTGAACAAAATTGTGCTGCGGCAAAAATCGTATTGGAAAACGGACAAAGTATATTTGTAGATCCCGGTTTCCTGCATGGATTAGGAGTAGGTGGGAAAGAACAAGAGGAGTATTGGTATAGGTGCTGGAGAGAATAAATTTTGTTACATTATGGGGAAAGACAAGAGGAGTATTGGTATTTTGCTAATGGATAGGAATTTATAAATGAAATCATGAAACATGGGAGAAAAATAATGAAAATTGTTATGGATAAAAAACAATATGAAGAATTAGAAGATCTAGTAGAATTTTTTGAAGGGGCATTTTTGACAGGGGACGGGTTGATAAATGAGGAAGTAAATTGTTTTGAATTTATTAAAAAAATTGTAGATAGTGGGGATGATACAGACAATATACCAAAAGAAGAGCAAGAGAAAATGCAAAAACAAATGATAGAAGTTTTTGATTGGATAGAAAATATAATAAAAGGTATACATGTAAAAATAGAATATAAGGATCAATTCTTATCTTATTTTTGCTCTGATACCGGACAAGCGAGCGTGGCAGACCGAGAAGATGAATCAATCAGCATCTCATTTTTGCTCTGATAGTAAAAATTGACTACATAAATAGTAGTGTTTGACTTTTAATTTACTTTTTAAAATTATGAAGGTGGAGTATAACTATGTTTATAATGTGGGGATGATGAAATGGTTAATGTACTATATATTGGAATGTATGAAAAATCAGGGAAGTTCAATACAATTCAATGGAAATGTTTTATAGATTGGTGTAAAAAAGTATGTAATAGGGTTATTGTTTATTCGCACATGCCCTATAATATTATTTTGCCTAAGTTTCCTCTTTACTGTAAGATTAACGAATTAGTGAAACCAGATAAAGATTTAGATGTTTATGCGTATGAGATGAATGTAATTCATACTATATTTTGGGATTACATCAAAGATTACAATTATAATATTGATCAAGCAGATGATATTTCTCATATGTTTTTTTACCGGAATGAAAAG
>JAIEDW010000433.1 GCA_029067805.1 Lachnospiraceae bacterium | reverse complement strand
TGTTCTCGTTTTAATGTCAGTTTAGGGATTTAGCGGACTTAACTATATACGTAATTTGTTCCGCTTTTGTGTTAAAAAGTATGAATGAAGTGTTAAGAGAGGTGGCAGGTGTAATGTACTTTGGAGACGTGTGTGACAGATTTCCCATATATGTATTACGCAATGAGACAGGAGTCCAGGGAGCAGCGTGCATACTGTATCCCAGACTGCTTAGGGATTTTGCAGAAGCAAGCCAGAGCGACCTGTTTATTATCCCGTCATCCGTGCATGAAACGTTGATCCTTCCGCATGCTGATCCTGCGGACAGTGTACAGATAAAGGAAATGATTAGGGAAATAAACGAAATAGAGGTAGATCCAGAGGAAGTGCTCTCGGATAATCTGTACATTTATGAACAGTATACAAATGAGCTGCGGATGCTATAACCGCCATATAAAATTTTTTAGTAAAGGAGATAAAAATGAACGATATAAGTACAATATACAATTACCTGACAAGATCAGCGGGCATGTCCGTGGGGACGCATGGGAGATTGTAAATACCATTGATGCCGCAATAGAAGACAGCGACGATGAGGAAATCGTATAAACAACTGTTGTATACATCAAAACGGAGGAAAACAGATGGAAGGAAACTATGCCATAAGCCCGGAACTCTTAAGATACAGGCAGGCGCTGCCGTTGTATGTCAAGGAAGGCATGACCAGGGACCGTATACGCAGTTTTGTGGACAGATACGGTACGGACGGCGTATACCTAAGCGTGAGCGGGGGCAAGGATTCATGCGTACTAATGGATATAGTACGCAGTATATACCCTGGCATTGAAGCGGTATATGTCGATACATGGATGGAATTTCCCTAGGTAAGAAGCTTTGTAAAGCAGTTTGACAATGTCCGCATCCTGAAACCGGAAAAAAGCCTGAAACAGATCATTGATGAGTGTGGATGGTGCTTTCCGGGAAAGGAGGTCGCAGGTGCAGTGGAAGCGGCTCGTCGGGGAGCCTCATGGGCAGTCAGGAAATTAAACGGTGTCAATAAAAACGGGATATCAAGCAAATACCGCAGACGGTATATCAAATGGAATGTTTTAATTGATGCGCCTTTCCTGATCTCAAACCAGTGCTGTTTCCAGATGAAAGAAAAGCAGCTTTTACAGTATGAAAAAGAGAGCGGAAAAAAGCCTATCGTCGCGCTGCTTGCAGAAGAATCGGAAAGAAGGAGAATGGCCTATTTACGGACGGGCTGTAACAGTTTTGACAGCAGCCGTGTCATGAGTAAGCCGCTTGCATTCTGGACCGAGCAGGATATATTGTGGTATATAGTGGAACATGACATCGGGATTGCGCCACCATATGGCAGTATCATAAAGAACACGGACGGAAAACTGAGATGCACAAAGGAACAGCGGACAGGATGTATGTTCTGTCCTGTCGGCTGCCATCTGGATGGATTTGGAAAATACAGGAGGCTCAGGGAATATAACCAGCAGCTTTATGACTACTGTATGTATGAGCTCGGACTCGATTTTGTCCTGAAATGGATAAAGGAGAATATAAACTGCAATATGAACTAAAAGTGAGGATACATAGAAAAACATTCATGCATATAACCATGCTTTTGTATCTGGTCATTTACCTGGATAAAAAGACACAAAAAGTTTTAAATGGCTGAAAAATACAGAATGCATAATGGCAGGTGCTTTTCCGAAGGGAGAAAACATGTATAAAAAAATTGAAAACACATATTTAGGATTTACAGATAATATCAGGGAACCGCAGAAGACAAGGACAGAGAATACACTGGATAAACTCATCCGGTACGATGGAAATATCTATAATATGGTTACTTTCCTTGTGGGCGGCCTGATAGAAGGCAGAAAGCCGGAGAAAAAAGAAAATGTACAGTGGTACAAAAAGGACGGGCAGTTAAGCCGGCCCAGGACAGAATACAGATTCCTTACCTTGGATGGAAGCCAGTACTGGGAAATGAAGAAAACGTATTTTGATTTTTGTATCTACTGCATGAAAAATGGACTGACAACGCAGGATTCTGTTGACGATTATATTAAAAAAGAAAACGATCTGAAAGCAGAACAAATGAGGATCAGACAGGAGGAGGAGCAGATAGCGCAGGATAAGGCCCGGAAGGAAGAAGCAGAAAGGCTGCAGATGGAGGATGTTATCATCCAGACCCTTGAAAATCTTCCAGAGACAGAAAAGGAGCTGATGAGAAGAATCTTTGAAAGCGTCTGTGGAAATGCCAACATAGCAGGACTAAATTACAGACTGCTTGCTTTGATACACAATTATGATAACCCGCTCTGCAGGGCAGACATCATTTCGAGACTGCATAATGGAAACAGAGCAAGCATCAAAACATTTGAGCATGTGACAGGATTAACCCTTCCTAAAGCTTATAAGGAACGCAGGAAGTATCTTGAGAATATCTCAAGCGCTGATTTCGTTGGCATAAAAGAATTTGTGCCACGTAAAAGCAACAATCAGATAGGTTAAGGATGATTGTTCTGGCAGGAATAAAAACGAAGTAAAATTATCAAAGAACTGCACGACTGACATATCTGCATAAGAAAACATGAAAAAGGGACTGGCTGACAGTTCCTTTTTTGTGCACACGCCGACGCAATTGCAGAAGCAAGGGAAATATACCACTGGAGTGGCGAATCGGCGGCGCATGTAGTAGAGAAGGGCATTCCCCTACTCAATTTGTTCATTGCTGTCTGGCAGACAGTTTTATACAAAAAACATTTTTAACATTTTTATATCCTGCATTGACAAAAATCCGCTTTTTTATATATGTTTTCCTTTGATAAATATATTAGAAATGAGGTATAGAATATGGCAGATACGAAAAAAGGCAGTGAGGGCAATAAAATTTTAAAGGAAAGGAATCCCAGAAAAAACTTCGACGAAACCCAGTTCATAGCAGATATAGTTCTTTTCTTCTGTGAAAAGTCACTTGATGAGATAAAGATTGCCAAAAGGAATGAAGAAATGACGGCTGTCTGTAATCTTTATTCAATGATAAACCTTATGGAACTAAGAAGGTTTGCAGGATTCGATTGTGATTTTGGACTGATTGACGAGTACAGGGACATAATCCTTAAAAAAACCGAGGATAACCTTCATATGTTGGGTGTACAGACATCAAGCACCTATATATTTAACCCATATATGGTGTGCACCTTTACAGCAGCGTGTGTTGATATGGATGCATCTGAACTGGACAGATTAGGAAACGGATTCACCACAAAAAATGAATTTAAAAGAACATATATATCCGTACTTTCAATGATCTTTGTGAATGTAGTCTATCAGTTTGTGTCCATGATACTCAGGACAAAAGCAGTGAGGCTGCCGGTATTTATGACTGCAGGCTGGCCGCAGTTTATCCTTGCATCCGTCACTGTATTAGGAAGCGCAGCTGTCATGGCATATTATTTCAGGAGATGTATTGCATCATTTGTTACAGAATGGAAGATCAGGAGGCGCATTTATCGCGGTATAAAGGAAGAAACCAGCCATGTAGCAGCTTAGGTTATGAACATATTAGAAAATTAAATATTGAAACTGATGCTTTTTTATGGTATTATTTCGTGGTAAACATTTTAATTTTATGTATGCTATAGATTATGGCGGTTAAAAATCTAATATCATTGGCATTTATGCAGTTTCTGCGCTTTGTGCGGGGGCTGCTTTTTTTATGCCGAAAAAGGAGGAAAAATGATATTACTTGTTTATGGGGACAGATACCTTTATGACATGTACATCAAAAAGGAGGCTGCAAAGCTGGAAACCCCGGAAGTTAATGCAGTGTACGCGGATGAATGGAACGACAGCCTGTATATGCAGTGCATATCTGCGCCATTCCTTGAGGAGAAGAAGATTGTCGTGGCAGAAATGCAGGGTCTCAGACCGGGCACGCAACAGAAGTCACTGATGGAGTACATCCACAAACCTTCAGAGCACACCGACCTGTATCTCTGTATACAGCACCCGGACAGGCGCAGTGAGATTTACAAAGCCCTGTCAAAAGAAGGCTGTGTCATGGAATTTCCGAAAGCATCTGCAAGTGATGTCTACAGGAGTGTGAAAAAACGCCTTGTACAGAAATATGCGTATTCACCTGGGGAAGTAGACAGATACAGGGACATCTTCACACGGAGGCTGCAGGGATACCAGTATGAGGAAGAGTATGACCTCTACCGGGTCATGAAGTATGTGGACATGATCGGCAGCGCAGGACAGCTTGACAGGGAGACAATCGAATATTTCATACCGGAGACATTCACCCAGAAATCCTATGAACTGTCAAAACTGATGCTTTCTGGCAGAAAAGCTGATATGATGCAGCTTGCTTCCAGACTTGTGAAGGAAAATGACGAGAACAGGATCGGGCTTTTAAGCCTTGTGCTCAGCCAGATCAGGATATGCTACAAGGCAAGCCTGTTTCCTGAAATGACGCGGAAGGAGATAATGGAAAACCTGGGAATAAGCCATTACCAATTAAACGGCTCATACACTATGTACAGCCCCGTACAGTATGCAAAAGCATATGCTTGTCTGCAGAAAGGTGTAAACAGCCTGAAAAGCGGGAGCGATGCGGATTCCGCATTCATGATGTCGCTAGTCAATGCAGCTGCCATATTGCATCCACATGAGGAAAAAGGAGCAGGAGATGAAATATTTTCCATATGCAGATGAAGAACAGAAGAAGGCCATTGGGTTCATAGCCCGGAACGCTGCAAACAGATTGGCTGACCGATTCAGGTACAAGATCTATGATACCGGTTCCGAGAATTTCTACCTGTCTTTTTCCGGAGGATTTGAGAGCTACCTGCTGTACTGGTTCATAAGGCTCAGCGGCATGTTTGACGACGGTTATAAGATCCGTATCGTTTCTGTCGTAAACTCCATGTTTTACCCACAGATCATGCAGCGGATCATGGAGTGTGCGGACACTGTACTTTATCCATCCATGAACCTGCAGGAGGTAAAAGATATCTACGGCATACCATGCTTCAACAAGAGGGCTGACAGCATGATACACAGATATCAGTCCGGGAGCAGACGGCAGTACCTTATGAACTACATTTATGGCACAGATACAAAATATTTCAGGCTGAACAATACGTCGGGTAGCCTCCTGATGGCTGGAAAACTGCACAAAGTATCGCCGTACTGCTGTGTCAAGACCAAGGAGGAACCACTTAAAAAATACGGCATGGAACAGGGAAAGAAATCCATAATCGGAGTGCGGAGGTCAAACAGCCTCCTGCGAAGCCTGAGCTACCAGCAATGCATGCAGAAATCTGGGGAGTTCTGCCCACTGTATGATTTTACGGATCTGGAATGCCTGTGCATGTATGATCACTTTAATATTGAAAAGATACATCCATACACACGCGATCATTATCATCTGGAGCAGATAACAGACAGCGGGAAATGCAGACACCTGACAGGCACAGGCTGTCTTGGATGCCCTTATGCAGGGGAACGCCTGTACAAAGAATTTTCTGACATGACACCTGCACAGAGACAGTATGCGGTCAGATATTTCCATGAGAGTTATGATATCATAGGGTTTGACTATGGGAGGTATATCTGACCGACAGAAAGCAGAAATAAACCAAAAAGTGGGTATAAGAGTTATTTTGACATTATGGTATTACGTGTTATAATGAAAGGGAAAGAAATTTTTCCTTTCATTTAGCCGGGATCCAGAAGACAAGGAGAATATTATATTACATGGACAAACTAAAGGAGAAAGCTGTTCTCGACATTTTGGAACAACTGAAAAAAGAAGAGGGTGCTGAACGCGCAAAGGAATATGAGAATCAACTTCTGGGTATGCTTGGAGAGCAGGACCGGAATGAGATCGCAGAGGTGCTGGATGGCAGAAAGCTCCCGTCCCTGCTGTCAGATACCATTGCAAAGCGGGTTTTTAGTGCGGATTCACACAGGGAGCGTCGTGCATATCTTTTAAGGAATGTGGTACAGGATGATTCCATTGATGTTGAAGGCAGCTATACAAATGAGGGATTAATGCAGTCAACGGATTCCAAAAAGATCATTTTCGACGAGCCAGCAAGATTAAAGGACGGCAGGCACTCAGATACGGAATTCCAGATATCCCTGCAGGAATATATATTTAAAAGGGCAGAGCTGTATGCGTCTGACATGCTGATGCTCTCATACAGTGTGGAAGAAGGTCAGAAGAAATCGGAAGTTTCCTATTCAAACACGGCAGGTGTCCTGCTTGTGGTGCTGATGAGGAACAGCCCGAAAGAATTTAAGAAATTTAGTGAGACAAGCGAAAGATACATACACAGGTTCAAAAAGAGGACTGCCGATTCAGGATTGTCATTTAATTCCATGATAACCATGGTATTTGTGCAGCTTGACGAGTGCCTGAAACAATTCAAAGATGGCAGAAACGGTGAATATGACAGTGAGGGCAACCAGCTTGATGAACTACAGATTTTATTAAGCCTTGTAGCTGACATTAACGATGAAAAGGTATTAAAATCCGCAAAACATATCAATTTCATGAGGGACATCATTGCGGATGTGAAGGAATTGTCTGAAAATAAGGAGGTAAGAGCCATGTTATTAGCAGAAAAATATGCACAGGCTGACATGAATGCGGTGAGAAGTTATGAGCGGAATGAAGGCAGGGAAGAAGGTAAAGCGGAAGGCAAAGCGGAAGGCAAAGCGGAAGGTAAAGCGGAAGGCATCATTGAAACAGGGCTTGACTTTGGTCTTTCCGAAGACGAAATTCTCCAAAGACTCCAAAACAAACTGAACCTGTCCTTACAAAAAGCACAGGAATACTTTGAAATGTTTGGCAAACAGACCGTTTAATGGTTATCAAGTATTAAAGGTCCTTTAACTGAAGGACCTTTAAGCCTTGTAGCTGACAGTAACGATGAAAAAATACTTAAAATTCGTAACAGGATATCATTGCGGAGTTAAGGGAATTGTCTGAAAATAGGAGATAAATCTCCCATATCTCAGGATTGGATTTTGCTCTCAGTATAACAGATAATTAGCCATATTAGCAGTAAAAATATGCACAAGCTGACATAAATGCGGTGAGCGGGCAGGGAGAAAGGCAGAAAGCGAATGATTTTAAGTGATGATTTTTATTATCAGGCTGACATGAATGCAATAAGGAGCTATGAGCGGAATGAAGGCAGAGAAGAAGGCAGGATTGAAAGCAGAGAAGAAGTCATAAAAGGAATGATTGAAGCCTTACAGGAGCTTGGCATAAGTAGAAACCTGACAAGCGCCAAAGTTAGTGAAAAACACTTCCTTGATGAAAATTGTACCGAACAATTGATGCAGAAATACTGGAGAGAAATATAAACGGCCTATTAAAAATCAGTCGGAACTTATTGGCTAAAAAGCGGAGATAAGTCTGTAAAAATATTTTAGGGAAAATAAGCAGTAATAGATGATTGAATTTGAGTACGAAAAGGACTTTGTAAGAACCTTTCCGTATTTATTTTATACAGTTTTATCAGTTAGCCAAAAAAATTCTCATTGCCGCTATACCGTTTTTCGGGAAGGTGAAAATTGGGTGAAAGTTTAGTTGGGGGAGTTGACAAAAGCATTGCCGCAACTTATAATATAATTATTGTTATATAACAAAAATTATCAAACGGGAGGGAAAAGCAATGCCGCCAAAAGCTAAAATCACAAGAGATATGGTTATTGCCGCTGCATTTGAGGTTGCCCGCAAAACAGGTGCGGAAAATATTAATGCAAGGACAGTATCAAAAAAGCTGAATTGTTCCACGCAGCCCGTTATGTATCATTTTGCCACGATTGAGGAATTAAAAAAAGCAGCCTATGAGAAATCGGACAGGTTTCATACAGAATATTTGATGAACATTTCAGAAATACAAGAAAGTGTAATGCTTGGAATTGGATTGAATTATATCCGATTTGCGGTTGAAGAACCCCATTTGTTCCGTTTTCTGTTTCAATCGGGTTTCGCCGTAGAAAACAGTCTTATGGAAATGATAAATTCCGAGGGAATCGCACCTGTTATTTCCGTAATGCAGGAAGAACTGAACATGAATATAGAACAGACAAAAGAGATTTTTATAACGCTTGCCCTGTTTGTTCACGGCTATGCCAGTATCATTGTCAACAACTCATTAGAATATGATGAAAACCTGATATCAACGCATTTGAAACGGGTATACACTGGTGCAGTATTAGCCATACAGGAGGGATACTCTTAACTGTTGTCTATACTGTACTTCTCACAAAAACACTCCAAAAAATCAGCAGGTGAATAGGAATGATACAGGAAATAAATGTTATGGCAAAAGGTTTTCAGCAAAAATGTAGAACTGAACAGAGAGAAAATCGAAATTTGAAAGGATAAACAAGCATGAGTAAAATAAGCAAAACACCTCTAATAGCAATAGTTTTTATGGCAATTTTTTCGGTATCAGGTCTTATTGTTCCGCAAAATTCAGTAAATTTATCATCTGTTACTTTATTAATTGGAATCATAGTATTTTTTATCACATGTAAATCAGAAAAAACAGAAGGCAATGGAAACGGACTGGATATTAAAAAAGTCCCTAAGCAGCTTAAAGATAAAACAATTTTGCTTCTGATTATGATGCTAATGCTCATGAATATTATCTGCAGTATACTGGCAAATCTTTTCGTTCCGGAGTTTATAGATCATTTAAAAGGAAGAACAGGTTTCCTTGCCCTGGACAGAATTCCCATACTTATTATTGAGCTTATTATAGCTGCTTTAGGGGAAGAAATTGCATGGAGAGCTTTCTTTCAAAAACAGCTTGCCAAAATACTTCCTTTCGCTCCCACGCTTATTATTTCATCAGCATTATTTGCAAGTTGTCATCTTACCCGTGGAAATATAATTGTTGTATTGTATGATATCCTGTTTGTGTTTATCAATGCAGTGTTTTATGGTATTATTTTCCGAAAAACGGACAATGCATATATTAGTACATTAGCACACTTTATGGCTAATCTATTAGGGATTATAGAAGTAATGTTCCTTTAATAACTAATGTTAACAACCTAATCTAAACAAACAATATATATGGCAAACCAGATGGAGGATTAGCAAATAACGAAAGTAGCGCAGTATAGTCCAAAACTATATTGCACTATTTTTTACTAATCGAAAAACCCAAAGGGCTGTACGAAGGGGCCAAAAGGATGGATACGTGGTTATAGAACAGTATTTTCGGAAGGATTCCTACTGCCTGCCATAAAAATCTGAATTAATGGTTAACTGAGTTGTACCAGTCCATCAGGAAGTGGATATAATCTTTGCCAGGCTTTTTGACAACCTGGTCAAACTTCACATTGCGGATGTTTGTGAGATTTTGGGTCTTACAGAGAATCTGATCAGTCTCATTCTGGCGGAACAGGAGGAGCATATTTGCGGCGGAATTTTTTTCTGTATAGGATGCGACTTCCACTGCATCATTACTTCCGGTTTCCCGACGTTCCCGGCCAAGCTCCGACGCAAAATGTTTCTGTGCCTGGATATATAAATTTCTTGCGGATGTCTCAGCTGCTTTGCTTTCAATAAATGAGTTCCTCCCATAGAGAAGGTCATTCAGATATCCGGCAGTAAATTTATTTGGTGTAGATCTAAAGTAGAAAAGGAGCATCAGGGCCGTATGGTATTCGTCATCGGTAAGGGTATAATCGGAAAGGCCTTTAACACGTTCAAGAAATGATTTTTCTGCCGCTCTTTCCGTATCAGCCAGCTTACTCTGTTCTACTTCTGTTTCAGTGGAACCCCGGACAGCAGGGATCTTGAATTTCCTGTTTGAATCATTCTGTGCAACGATTGAGGATGCATTACAGGCAGGACAGAATGAGGGAATATCATCAGACTGGAATATGTAATGGCATGCATCACAGGTGAAATATTTCATGGTATGGTCTCCTTACATTATCTGGCGGGATGGCTCCGTATCGCCAGGCACTTCTTATCATTGACAGTTATCTGCACACTTTCCTTTGCTGTCCATTGTAACGTCAGGCTGCTGCAGTGTCAATAAATATGTATAAAATTTTCGGGGTGAATGCGGATATCATTTCAGCTATTTTTCCATAAGCATATAATTTAATGGATCAATCAATTGGTATATAAACAGCATACTAGCTGAAAAAATTGCAGAAGCCGGGAAATTTATAAGAATCCCTGATTTATACGCATTTTATAATTTCCTTGCATTAACGCCAATTTTATGCTAGTATGGCAGAGTTATCATTTTATGTCAGAATCTTAAGCAGGTTTGGGAGCGTTTAAGCAGTAAAACACTTTAAGCAGTTTTTACAGAAAGCATAAAGGCTGCTTTTTAAGGCAGGAATGTTGAGAACAAAAGATAAAAAATAAAGTACATATAAATTAATATTGCCGAATGCCGATAAATACATAACAGGATTATTTCTGGCGCGAAAAGGAGGAGAGGATATGCTGATTGCAGAAATATATAATCAGTCAGATAACAGCAGACACGCAGGTTTTAAGCATACTGACAGCAGGCATGAAGGGCTGGCTCTGGCAGCTGAGATCTTAAAAAAACATAAAGCCGGCTTAACATCCGTACAGATAGCAATGGACTGCAGCTGCAGTCTTGACGATGTGGAAACCATCGTTGATAATATATGACCGCAAAAAACACGAGCAGGATAGCGGCAGGATACAATTAAAGCAAAATACAGACAAACCGCTTTTTTACAGATAAGTCAATTAAATGCTTGATTTAGTATCCTGTTTATGCTACCTTAGTATCGTATCTTTTTTATTCTATGTATATTTCCCTTTGGGAAACAGCAGTCCGTATGGACCATGTAACCAGTGTGAATGCACGTATAGATCATTTCTATGCGTGCTTTTTTTGTGGCAAAAACAATGCCGCAGAATACGCGGCTATCTGCCATAACGGTAAAAAGGAGGACAACAATGCAAAAAATATTTAATTAAGGAGGAAACAAAATTTGATGAACACCATGAAAAAAGGAGGATATTGCAATGCAGCTATTAGAAGGAGGCAGGTACAGGAAAACCACGTATGCAAGAGACATCATCAAGGGAAAATATCATGATGACAAATTTGCGGAGATCTTCTACCTTGAAAGCATCACATACAACTCAAACGACAGCGGCACAAAATGGCAGAGTATTGTCCTGCGTGACGTGACAGGACGGATCGAGGGCAGGATATGGACAGAAAATATCAATCCTGAATATGAAAAGTATACAGGCACCGTCGTCCTGGTACAGGGGCGATATACCGTATACGGGGGAAAGCCGGACCTTACAATTGATAAGATGGAGGAAGCGTTGTACTATGATGTTTCTGATTATATTGAAACGATCAGCGATGATTCAAAAAAGTGTGCATTTGACTGGATCGGCAGGATTATGTCGTATATCGAGGAACCTTACAAAAGCCTGGCAGAGGAACTTCTTCCAGCCGAAAGGATGGAAGAGATCGCCAATCTCCCGTTAAATGAGAAAGGGGCTTTCTCATATATAGGCGGACTGCTCACGTATACTTCCGAAGCCGCGGTAAGGACATACTATGAACTCAGGGTGGCAAGTCTTGTAAAGTGTGACATCTCCCTTGCGCTCACCGCAGCACTGCTCAGCAGGCTTTCAACAGCAGATATGCTGGTAAAGCGGGGGATATTCTATACAAAGGATATCTGTACAGGCATGGCAGGCGAGGATTTCTACACCCATAGGATGCTCCTTGACACGCAGGCTTTCCATACAATTGACGGACGGAACAGGGCAGAGCTCATACATATATTCAACGCCATAGCAGGAAGGGTCCCGCCCGGAACGGCAGAGGCACAGCTTGTAAGATCGGCAGTGGAGAACACGCTCTTTATCGGCTCATATAAAAATGATCTCACCGAGTACGATAAAAAGTATCCACATAGCATAAACCAGGATATCTATTCCCCGTCACTGGACAGCCGGATCTACAGGATAAAAGAAAAAAATTAAGACAGAAAGAGGTTAAGAATGGAACTATTGATGAACAAGGCAACTGATCTACAGGTTAAGGCAAGATGCCGCAGCAAAGGCATCAGCATGGTGCTCCTGGGAGAAAAGGGAATGGGAAAAAGGCAGGTATCCGAAAGGATTGCCGCATCTGACCTGGGAGTAGAACCGGGGCAGCTCCAATACTGTCCTCATTATACCCTGCTTGAACCGGAATCCGGGACGATTACTGGTGACATGCTAAAAGATGCATTTGACAAAACCATATATAGATCAGACAAACCGCATGTTGTTGTCATTGATGATGCGGACAAAATGAGCGAGGCGGCACAGGACAGGCTGCTCAAAACACTTGAGGACGGTCCGGGGCATTCCACTGTACTGCTGGTATGCCATGACAGACCGGCAGATACGATCATGAGCAGGTGCGGGCTCCTGCGCTTTCCGGAAATCGGTACGGAATCCATCAGGGATTTTTTTGGCGGGAAGATAAATGAAACCGCACTGATGGGCTGCAAGGGAGCGCCCGGAAGGTATGTCAGACTTTCGCAGGATGACAGATACCTGGAAGAAACAGGAAATATCATAAAGGTGCTTTTAACTGCAAAGGGGAAAAACGGGCTCCGGCATATCCTTGGAGCGGGCCACTGCCTGAAAGAAAAGGACAGCGCCAATATTGCCGAAAATTTTGACAGCTTCCAGATGGAATCGTTCTTTTTTGCGATTGCAGAGCTGTTCAAGAGCGCCCTTATATATAATGCAGGCGTAAAACCAGGATACCGCCACGACTTTGGGGGCATATCAAAACTGTATGCGGAGGAGGAGCTTTTGTTCCTGCTCAGAAAAAGTGCATCGCTTGCCGGGGCATGCACCATAAAAGGAAGATTCAATAAAAATGATCATTTTGAGTTCCTTATGGATCTGATAAATCCTGAGGCATTCATGGAAATGGAGGGATATTATGCTGTATGTTGATGAAAGGCCGCAGACATTTGATGAAGTAAAGGAACAGGAATTTATCATAAAAAACCTGCAGTCGCAGGCGAAAAAGGGAGTTTTCTTTAACAGCATCATATTGTGCGGCAAATACGGGACAGGCAAGACAACCGTTGCGAGGATCATAGCCCGCGCAGCCAATTGTGAAAACAGGGATGAAAATGGAAACCCCTGCATGGAATGTGCAAGCTGCAGGAGCATACTTGACAGGTCGGGGACAGATGTCATTGAGATAGACGGTGCAAGCAACAACGGCGTGGATGCAGCGCGTAAGCTGATGAAGGAGATTAATTATATACCCATGTCCAGATACAGGGTGATCATCATCGACGAATGCCACAGGATATCATCCCCGGCATGGGACGCGTTGTTAAAGACACTTGAAGAACCGCCAGAGCATGTCATGTTTATCTTATGTACGACAGACGAAACGGCGCTTCCGGAAACGATACGGTCAAGGGCACCAATATACCGCTTTGAATCCATCTCTGCGGGAATGCTGGGCAGGCATGCAAAGGAGACCGCCAGGAAATATGACATAAAAATATCGGATATTGCGCTGAACCTGCTGGCATCCTACGCTGACGGGAGCATGAGGAACGTGCTGTCCCTGCTGGAGCAGATGTCAATGCAGAGCAAGGACATCACGGAGGACGACGTGGAAATGCTGCTTGGCATCAACCACTATACGTTCACCGTTGAATTTATTTCGGGCATGCTTTCAGGAAACCTGACCGTATGCATGGAACAGTTAAACACTCTTGTTTCCGAGGGAAGGTCAGTACGCCTTTTTGCAAAGGACCTCATGCGGACAGCCGTTGACATGGTGCTGCAGAAGACAGGGATAACGCCCGACAACGGCAACATGGAATATCTTAAACTCTTAGGGGCGGAAGCCGCAAAGCACAGCATGGCACAGCTCAACAGTCTGGCTGAGGAAACAGCTGGGCTTGAAAAAAGAATGCGTAAGGAATCTGACACATATGTCATGTACGGAGGGATCATAAGTGCTGTGAGGAAACTCCATAAAGACGTTCTCTGTACAGATGCAGAAGGATCCACGGCCATATTACAGTCAAAAGAAACTGTAAAAACGGAACAGAAGGAACTGCCTGCCGAGACAGTGCCTGACATGATTCCCATGCCGGTGACGAGATTAAACAACAACGGTTTAAGCCAGGATGAAAATAAACCGGCCATACCTGCTGATGATGGAATAAACCGGAATGTATGCGTCCTGCCGGATCTTGAGCAGGCGCTGATGGATTTTATGCCGGATTTAAAACGTGAGCCGCGGGGAAGGTTTGATGCAGGTACCGACAATACAGGATATGCAGAAGACAATGTCATATCTGATGATACAGACTGCATGGAAACCGACGCAGGATTGTATGATATACCCGGACAATATGATGATTACAGCCAGACAGTCAATGGGAACGGATTTATGCTGGCCAGAGGTATGGAATATACAGAAGTTTCCAGTATAGAAGATGATGCATACGATGATGAAACAGACAGCCAGGAATATGACGGAGACAGTTGTTCCGCAGACGATGCAGGAGACAGTACAGAACTGACCGGCGATAATGATGATTTTGACAGGAGATGGGAAGAGGCAAGACAAAACGGTACAGAAAGCAACGGATTTCCATTATCCCCACTTAATGACCAGGCATCCGCAAAGAGATTTAACATCTTCGGACTCCCATTTGGATTCGGGATACCAAACATGGGCAGAAAGCAGTCTTTTACGTAAGTCCTGTGCAGACGGACTAAGCTGACAATGGAAACATTTCAGAATGCGTACATAACAGATACGAACCTGAAACGGAACACAGGACGGAAGAAAAAACTGCCGGTTTATTATGCGGGGCATTAGAGAAGATCAAAAGAGGCTTTAGCAGCTATTTAAAGCATAATACAAAAAATACCGATAATGCTGAACCTGATCATGACGACAATGAACTGGAGGAGACAGATGAAATAATAGAAGATTTGGAAGAAGATGGGGAATATACAAAAGCAAAGTATTATATGCTGACAAGGGAAGAACGCTGCCATCTAAAGGCTCAGAGGGAAATGGAACAGCTAAGCAGGAAAAGCCCTGTATTTTCGCAGTGTCTTGTATCCTGCGTCCAGACGCCAATCCGTGACGGGATTGCAATAGGCTGTCCAAATGTACCTGTTTACAGGCTTGTAAAAACATACACAGAGGATACAAAATACCTCTTTCCAGTATATGAACCATAACGGCATATCTAAGAGGAAACAACAAATTTACATGCTGCCGGGGAACTTAAAACACAGTCCCCGGCAATATTTACGGTGACATTGTACATAAAAGTGTTTCCACTAAAAAATATTTTATTTTTTTAACTGGTGGATTGTGTTACAATAAAAAGAGATTGGAATTTATACAAAAGAAGTATAATACAAAAGACAAGAAAGGTGAAAAAATGTGTGAAATAGCATATCAAAACAAAGACATTACATCAAAGCTGTTTGCCGAACGTTTTCAGGGTAAGTCATTGAATATATACGGACTGAACCTGCCTCCGGTCAGGCAGGCACTGCCGACAAATATCCCACAGATTATCGCTAATGAGCTGAGGATTGACAATGTGTTTCTTTTGGAAGATGATACAATTGCAGTCATTGACTATGAGAGTGATTATAAAAAAAGAAATAAACACAAATATGTGAGATAAGTCAATCATGTTTCAGAACATTATGGCAGGCAGTGGAAAAAAGATGTGGCTGTCCGTATGATCGTAATATATACAGCGGATGTGGAACGGTCAGAAACTTCTGACCTGCTGAATGCAGGATGTCTGAAGCTGGAAACACAGTCTGTTTTTCTTTCGGAGATGGATCCGGAAGAGATTTCAAAACGGCTATACCAGAAAGTTACAGAACGGATCCCGCTCAGCGAAGAGGAGCTTATGGAATTTATCATTTTGCCCCTGACATATAAAGGGAAAGATGAGAAGAACAAATCAATCGGTCAGTCCGCATACATTGCAAACCAGATGGAGGATGAGGAACAAAGGGTATTTGTCCTGTCCGGGATTGCTGTATTTGCAGACAAAGTGATCGAAGAGGAAAATATGGAAACTAAGGAGGTATCTTGTTATGACAAAAGTGGGACAGTTATTTGAGGATGAAAAAATACGCGCTGTAAAGGAAGCGACTGCAAAAGCAACTAAAGAAGTTACAGAAAAAGCAACAGAGAAAGCGTTAAAACAAGGGCTTTCTGTTGAGGCTATCGCGGAAATATTGAGTCTGACCAGGGAAGAGGTGCTGGAGATCAAGGATAAAATCTGTACACCAGTCTGACCAGTATAAGATGACAGATTCATGGAAGTGAACCACTGATTGACAAATATAGTGCAATATAGTCCAAAAACTTTATTGCACTATTACTGTCTGGAAATAAGAAATTTACAAAAATGACTACAGCGTATGAGTTTGGTGTGATAGGGTCTTACATGCATAACCTGGATCTACTGTTAAGCACCACGAAGTATAGTAAACAGGAGTATCTGCCATCGGAAAAAGTACGCGTCCTTTATACGGTGGTGTCAGATGTAATCGCACATAGAATCAAGCATGAAGAATTCCGTAATGGAATACCAAAGCTGATATATAGCTGTATGCGGGCAATGACAAGGGGGAAGTTTCATAAAGATAGTTGCTGATCCACAAAAACAGAACGGTTGATTGTATAACTGTTCTGTTTTTGCGTATATGAAAAAGAGGTACATATATATGGAAGAAATGATCAAAAAAATAACCGGATATGCAGGCAGTTCACTGCAGGATATTTACAATTTCATAAATGAGGTCCATATGGAAAATTTAATAACCTCAAAGGATGCAAAAACACTGATGTCATGGGCTGATGACCATAGGAAAAACCGCTAAATCAATCCATATATTGTGAAAAAAGCCGGTATCGTGTATACTGATAATTAACAGAAAACAATTTCAGACAGGGGAGGGCATCACATGAATGAAAACAAGGCTGGTCTCGGTTATCAGGATTTTGAGGAAGTGAGGACAGAACATATATTTTATATCGACAAGACAGATTTCATCAGGGAATGGTGGGAATATGCAGATAAAGTTACTCTGATTACACGTCCGCGCAGGTTTGGAAAGACACTTAACATGAGTATGACAGAGTGTTTTTTCTCAAATAAGTATGCGGGCAGGAGTGAACTGTTTGAAGGCTTGTCCATATGGGAGGAAAAATCTTCTGACGGGGAATATAAGTACAGGAAACTGCAGGGAACTTTTCCGGTAATCTTTTTAAGTTTTGCCAATGTAAAAGCGACGACATATAAAGAAATGGTTTTTAAGATAACAAAAGTAATCACGGATCTGTATAATAAAAACGACTATTTGTTAAAGGGATGTCTGTTAAATGAAAAAGAACAGAGATATTATCAGAGGATAGAACATGGAATGAGCAGCGAATTAGCTACTGATGCCATACACTCGATGGCTGGTTTCCTGCAGCGTTATTATAATCAAAAAGTGATCATCATCCTAGATGAGTATGATACACCAATGCAGGATGCGTGGGTTTCCGGGTACTGGGAGGAGACTGCGAGCTTCTTTAGTGGTCTGTTCAATTCCACGTTTAAGACAAACGAATACCTTGAGCGCGGTCTCATCACAGGAGTCACAAGGGTGGCAAAAGAAAGTATCTTCACGGGTATGAATAACCTGAGTGTCATCACTACAACTTCAGATAAATATGCTACGTCCTTTGGATTTACGGAAGAAGAAGTCTTTATAGCACTTGATGATGCCAGATTAGGAGAGCAGAAAGCAAAAGTAAAGAGATGGTATGACGGGTTTACTTTTGGCACCTGTATGGACATCTACAATCCGTGGTCAATCGTATCATTTATCAATGAAAAGGGAAAATATGATACGTATTGGTCGAACACAAGCGGCAATGGGCTTGTGAATCTGTTGATCCAAAAGGGAAATCCAAATATAAAACAGACAATGGAAGATCTTCTTCAGGGTAAAAGCTTCGAGGCAAAAATTGATGAAAAAATAGTTTTTGACCAGCTAAACGGCAGCGCGAATGCAGTCTGGAGCCTTCTGCTCGCGACGGGATACCTGAAAGTGCTGGATCTGAGGTCATTGGATGAGGACGAGGAAGGAATCGGAGAGGAGGGAGATGTCTGGTACACGCTGACCATTACGAACCTTGAAGTCAGGCGGATGTTCCGCAGGATGGTAAAAGACTGGTTTGAAAATGATACAGAAGTGTATTATAGTGAATTTATCAAAGCACTCCTGAATGACAATGTTAAAAAGATGAATGCGTTCATGAACAAAGTTGCCCTGAACACTTTCAGCTCTTTTGACAGTGGGAACAAGCCTTCTGAACAGGCAGAGCCAGAACGGTTCTATCATGGATTTGTGCTTGGTATGGTAGTAAACCTTTCGGACACTTATAAAGTCCGTTCCAACAGGGAAAGCGGGTTTGGACGGTATGATGTGATGATAGAGCCGCTCGACAAAACAAAAAAAGCATTTATTTTAGAATTTAAGGTACTGGATCCCGACGAGGACGAGAAAACACTTGAAGATACACTGGCAAATGCCCATATCCAGATTGAGGAAAAACAGTATGAGACAGAACTTATTTCTGCTGGTTATACACTAGATCAGATTCGCAAATATGGGTTTGCATTTAAGGGAAAAGAGTGCCTAATTGGATAGATATTGTCATATCAGGCGGGGAAAGAGTCTCCCTGCCTGTATATTGTCAATGATTCGGTCAATGGTACAAAAAATAATCAAAGAGGACATTTCATGTACAATACAAAATTTATAACAGTTGATGGAAAGGATTTATATCCCGGGTATCTTGGCAGAGAACAGAGAGCCCTCATCAGAGATCAATACAGAGGAAAAAAGAATATATGTGGTGCGCGTGCCGTCCAGATGCAGGACTTTATTATAAGTTCAGTGAAGATTTAAAAATCTATCCTGAACATAATGGATATACGCATGACAGATACTGCTGTAGCTTTAAAAATCTGACAGGCAGCGAACAGCAAAAGCCGCCTTATTATATTTAGTGAAATGCACTTTGTCGCGAAATCTGACCGTATATTTAGGAAGATTTGTCAAAAGTTGGTTTTGCTTCTAATACAGATCATTATAGCTGGGGATCGGATAATCCACTTCATAATTACGGCATAGTTCCATAAATGCTTTTGCGGACGAAGTGAGGTATTTTTCCTTATGGTAGATGATATGAAATTTTCGCTGGAAGTTTAACCCCTTCACTCTTACAGATGTCACAAGACCGCGCTTCAAAGGACCGACAACCATCCTATGGGGAAGAACAGAAATCCCGAGTCCATTGATGACAGCATTCACCAAGGCTGTTGTGCTCATCGCCTCCCAAATAGGAGTAACTATAAATCCGGCCTGTTCAATTACCCTTTCAAAAACTTCTCTTGTTCCGCTTCCTCTTTCACGAAGCAGAAAGTTTTGCCTGCGAAATTCATCAACAGTGATTTCCTGCCCTTGACGAAAACTGCTGTTGACCGGGCAGATAACAGTTAAATGATCTTCCATATATTCTTCTGAGATAAAAGAAGGGATATGTGTAATACCTTCAATCAATGCAAAATCCAGTTCATTACTTAAGATTTTCTGCTCCAGATAATTGGAGGGACCAATGACTGCCCTGACTTCTGTGCCAGGATAACGGTTGTAAAATGCTTTTACATAATTCGGTAAAAACTGAGAACCGATAGTAATGCTGGCGCCTACCCGCAGAATCCTAAAGGAATCCCAGTCCCTCATTCCTTTTTCCATGTCATCAAATAGGGCGATGATATGGAAGGCATACTCCTGAAACCGCTGCCCTGCTTCTGTGATCTTTAATCTTCTTCCAATCCGGTCAAACAGGATCACGCCATAATATTGTTCTAATTCCCGGATAGCAAGACTGACAGCGGGTTGGGTAGTGTGTAGTTCATTGGCAGCTCTCGTAGTATTAAAATCGCAGTTACAAACAGCCAGAAATAATTTAAGGTGTCTGATCGTCATATCCTCCATCCATGATTACTATGCGATCTCCAAGGTATTCTCTGAGGCAGAGGTATTTGACAGCGGGCTGAAATACTGGGTATCCATCCGTCAGACAGGACAGCATCCCAGTGCGGAAGGTGCAGGAGAACTGCCCATTGTGTTCCATCAGCCGCCCAACAATGTGCTGGAATGGAGCACTGCCATTGAGTCCGGCATCTGTATGGCGAATCTCTGTGAGGATTGGGTGGATGAGAGTTTTTGGAGAAAGGCATATAATCTGAGCAGCGGGAAAGAGTACCGTCTCACTATCTGGGAAAATTTCGCGATCAGTTGCGATCCCATGGGGATCAAATATGAGGATGTATATGATCCGAAAGATTTCGCAAGGTTCAATTTCCACGGGCATTATTATACGGATTCCGACAAGCTGGATGAATACCTGCATTTTCGACAGATCCCCGCATCCGTTTACTGGGCTTCCGTAAAAGGCGAGATAGAGAGGATGATGAAGAATCCAATGATCGCCGCCATGATGCCTACAGCTGAGACCATGAAAGCGCACAATAAGGAAATTGCGGCAATGCGCATGGGTCTGGTATGGATGGAAGAAAATAACGAGACAGAATGGATTCAGGCTTTCTTCGGTTCCCTGGAAGAAAAGAACGCCCAGACTTCCTTCGACCTTCACAAGCCCAGTGAGGAAGAAACTTATCTGAACCATGGATACGACGAAGAAAAAGGCATCGCCAGCCTGGATGCCGGAGATATGAACAAGGCAGCAGGTTACAGAGGTGGTGAGTATCTGGAAGCAGAAGCAAAGGATATCTATACACCTGTTAAATGGAAATGTGCATTTGGGCATGAGTTTGCAATGTCTGCCAATGCGGTGCTCCACGGCGGTCACTGGTGCCCGGAATGCCTACGGAAGTCATGGGCATATCCGAAGATTGCCAGAAAGAACCCTTTCTATGCGCAGGTCTGGGATCCCCAGCACAGCCCAGAGGAAAATTACGAAATCCCGATGAAATACAGCGCTTATGAGATCACAAAAGAATTGAAGGAGAAGCTTGGATTATAGTATGAAAATGGAGAAATTGCGATGGAAATGAATAAAATAAAAGAAATCGTTGGGCAGATGACATTAGAAGAGAAGGCAGGACTATGCTCCGGACTTGATTTCTGGCATACGAAAGGAATAGAGCGGTTGGGTATCCCGTCAGAAATGGTTTCAGATGAACCTCATGGACTCAGAAAACAGGACCAGACGGCAGACCATCTGGGTATTAATGATAGTATTAAGGCGGTATGTTTCCCGGCAGGCTGCGCAACAGCTTCCAGCTTTAACAGAGAACTGCTCACAAAGCTTGGCGAAACACTGGGGGAGGAATGCCAGGCGGAGAATGTCAGCACTATTCTGGGACCGGCCATGAATATCAAGCGTTCTCCCTTATGTGGCAGGAATTTTGAATATTATTCCGAGGATCCTTTTCTCTCTGCGGAAATGGCAGGGGCTCTCGTCCATGGAGTACAGAGTAAAAATGTTGGAACCAGTCCCAAGCATTTTATGGCAAACAATCAGGAATATCATCGAATGACCAGTTCTTCGGAAATGGATGAGCATACAATGCGCGAGATCTATCTTGCATCTTTTGAAGGAATGATAAAAAAGGAAAAGCCCTGGACGATCATGAATTCTTATAATAAGCTGAACGGAACCTATCTTTGTGAAAACAAGGAAATGCTGACAGATATTCTCCGTAAAGAATGGGGATTTGATGGATATATAATGACGGACTGGGGAGCGATGAATGACCGCGTGGAAGCCTTGAAGGCAGGATGCAATCTGGAGATGCCGTCCTGTGGAGGGGCTACGGATGCCGAGATTGTGGCAGCCGTGCAGGAAGGTGTTCTGGAGGAAAGCGTTCTGGATACATCCTGCGAGAACCTTCTGAACATCATCTTCCGTTACGAGGAAAACCGTGACAAAACTGCGGTTTTTCAACATGAAAGAGATCAAGAAATTGCACGTCAGGTAGAGGAAGAGTGTATTGTGCTTTTGAAAAATGATGATTCTGTTCTTCCGCTGTCTGCTGATAAAAAGGTGGTATTTATTGGGAAATATGCAAAGGAGCCTCGCTATCAGGGAGGAGGAAGTTCTCATATCAATAGCTTTAAGGTGGAATCGGCATTAGATGCCCTGGATTTCACAAAAAACGTGAAAAGAGAAAATATTACATTTGTAAGAGGATTTGGCGATAAAGAGGATAAAACGGAAACGCTTCTCGTGAAGGAAGCCACAGAGGCAGCCAAAAAGGCAGATGTAGCTGTGATTTTTGCAGGACTTCCAGATAACTTTGAGTCGGAAGGATATGACAGGAAGCACTTGCATATGCCCAACTGTCAGAATGAATTAATCGAAGCTGTGGCGGCAGTACAGCCAAATACAGTGGTCGTGCTGCATAATGGTACACCCATAGAAATGCCATGGATCGGAAAGATAAAGGCGGTTTTAGAGGCATATCTCGGCGGTCCGAACCCAAGCGGGCATTTGGCAGAGACTTTTCCGCTCCGCATTCAGGATACCCTATGTTACTTAAATTATGGCGGGGAACATGATAAGTCTGTCTATTCCGAAGGTGTGTTTGTAGGGTATCGATATTATACATCGAAAGAGATGGAGGTATTGTTTCCCTTTGGCCACGGATTATCTTATACAACGTTTGAGAACCACAATCTGACAGTTGAGAAAGACCATATAAGAGAAAGTGAATCCCTGAAAGTAACTGTGGATGTAACCAATACCGGTTCCTGTATGGGAAAAGAAGTGATACAACTTTATGTATCTCCCAAAGGGGGAACTATTATCCGTCCAAAAAGGGAATTGAAAGGATTCGAAAAAATTGAACTTGAACCGGGAGAAACAAAAACAGTGCAGTTTATACTGGAGAAAAGAGCTTACGCTTATTGGAGTACTGAGATTCATGACTGGCATGTAGAAAGCGGAGAATATGAAATACAGATCGGCTGGAATGCACGGAATATATTATTGTCCAGTGTGGTATATGTTGAGTCTGAGAACGTGTTTCCCAAAGTGTTTTCCCTGAATTCAACAATAGGAGAAATTATGGCAGATCCAAAGGGAAAAGCAGTTTTTGAACAAGCAATGGCAGCAATGGCGGGAGAAGATGCACAGTCAATGAGTGAACAGGCGCAGGGGGACGGAGAAGCAATAAGTAAAGAAATGATGGCAGCAATGATGGAGGCAACGCCGCTTCGACAGCTTATCAGTTTTGTACCGGGCGTAACAAAGAAAGCGCTGGAGCAGCTGGTTATGGGCGCTAAACGCCTGAGTATATAAGATACCCACTTTTCAAACAAAAGTCATGTATTTGCCCGGCTGATTGTTTCCGAATACCAGTAATTGGGTTGGTAAAGACTGCTGATGCTTTTCTTCAATAAGGCCTTTTGCTCTGTTGAACGATTATTCCTGTCTCCCGATTCCCGTTTTACCCGGAAAGTACTGATTTTCATTGTAGTAAGAGAGGTATGTGATTATGACAAAAGTGGGGCAGTTATTTGAGGATGAAAAAATACGTGTTGTAAAGGAAGCGGCGGAAAAGCAGCAGAGAAGGCATTAAAACAAGGGCTTTCTATTGAGTCTGATCAAATCGATTGCCAAAAACAGCTGATGCCTGTATCTGCCTCAAAGAAAGAGCCAATCGACATGAATATGTTAATGTCACAGAGGAAAGTTGTTGGGACATTATTTTAATGCTGATGGATGGCTGTATGCGGGCAATGACAAGGGTGGATGTTTCATAAGGAAAGTTGCTGGTTTACAAAAACAGAACGGTTAATAGTACAACCGTTCTGCTTTTACGTATATGAAAGCTACATATATTATGAAAGAAATGACTAAAAATATAATAATTGGGTATGCGGGCAGTTCACTACAGGATATTTATAATTCCATATATGAGGTTCAGATTGAAAATTTAAAAACCTAAAGGAATGCAAAAACACTGATGACACAGGCTGAATACTATAGGAAAAAACGCTAGTATAATCCGTGCTAAATACCTTAATTTTTGGCGCAAAATATTTTTCTGATAGCACCGCTCCACAAGCCTCGACGTAGCCATCGACGCGGTACTGGCGCAAATAGCAGGTGCTGTAGTCACCGTTATTTACGCAATGATGTACTAGATTAATCCATGTATTGTGAAAAAAGCGGGTATCGTGTATACTTGTAATTAACAGAAAAAAATTCCAGGCAGGGGAGGGCATCACATGAATGAAAACAAGGCTGGACTCGGATACCAGGATTTTGAAGAAGTGAGGACGGAACACATATTTTATATAGACAAGACAGATTTCATCAGGGAATGGTGGGAATATGCAGATAAAGTTACCTTGATAACACGTCCGCGCAGGTTTGGGAAGACATTGAACATGAGTATGATAGAGTGCTTTTTCTCAAATAAGTATGCAGGCAGGAGTGACCTGTTTGAAGGCTTGTCCATATGGGAGGAAAAATCTCCTGACAGGGAATATAAGTACAGGAAACTACAGGGAACTTTTCCGATAATTTTTTTGAGCTTTGCGAATGTCAAGGCAACATCATATGACGAGATGGTATTCAAGATTACCCATGTAATTACTGATTTGTATAATGAGAATGATTATCTGCTGGAAGGGAACCTGCTGAATGAAAATGAGCAGGAATATTATAAGAATATAAAATCAGGGATGGATGCGAAAGTGGCAACTGATGCAATACGCTCAATGGCTGGTTTCATGCAGCGTCATTATAGGCAAAAAGTAATAATCATCCTGGATGAATATGATACACCGATGCAGGACGCATGGATCTCAGGATACTGGGAGAAGACTACAAGTTTTTTTAGCGGTCTGTTTAATTCTACGTTCAAAACAAACAAATACCTTGAACGTGGACTCATCACAGGGATTACAAGGGTGGCAAAAGAAAGTATCTTTACTGGTATGAACAACCTTGATGTCATAACGACAACTTCTAATGAATATGCTACATCTTTTGGCTTTACGGAAGAAGAAGTCTTTATGGCGCTTGAAGATGCCGGATTAGGGGATCAAAAAGAAAAAGTTAAGAGATGGTATGATGGATTTACATTTGGCACCTGTACAGGTATCTATAATCCATGGTCAATTGTATCTTTTATCAAGAAAAAAGGGAAATATGATACTTATTGGTCAAATACAAGTGGAAATGGTCTTGTAAGTCAATTGATACAACAAGGAACTCCGAGCGTAAAAAAGATAATGGAAGATCTCTTGCAGGGTAAAAGCTTTGAGGCGAAAATCGATGAAAAGATTGTGTTTGACCAGCTAAACGGCAGTGCGGATTCAGTCTGGAGTCTTCTGCTCGCGACAGGATACCTGAAAGTGCTAGATCTTAAAACATTGGATGAGGACGAGGAAGGGATTGGAGAGGAGGGAGATGTCTGGTACACGCTGACCATTACGAACCTTGAAGTCAGACGGATGTTTCGTGGAATGGTAAAAGGATGGTTTGGCGGAAATTCTGAAATGGCATACGGTAATTTCATCAAGGCACTCCTCATGAACGATGTGGATGGGATGAATGAGTTTATGAACAGGATTGCACTGCATAGCTTCTCAAGTTTTGATATTGCTAAAAATGCATCAGATGATGACGCACCCGAACGCTTTTATCACGGGTTTGTGTTGGGACT
>JAIEDW010000432.1 GCA_029067805.1 Lachnospiraceae bacterium | reverse complement strand
CATCTGACAAATTCCGATGGTAACGCTTATGTGCCGGGGGCGTCAGTGAAGACGTATACCTACGGACAGGGGCTTACTCTGCCTGTGCCGGCGTCCGCGAAGAATGGCTTTACATTCTATGGCTGGTATGATAATGCCGGATATACGGGTACGGCATATACGTCGATCGCGAATACAGCGACAGGTGATAAGGAATACTATGCTTATTTTAAGGATACTCAGGCTCCGAAACTCACAGGGATAGAACTGGTGAACGCCACAAACGAGAACGCGGAAGACGGGTGGTACAGAAGCGGATCAGACAGCGGAAGTGTAGCGATAGCCGTAACCGGATGCGGCGACAATGCTGAAGTGACATCCGTGTCAGTTCGGGTGGACGACCAGTCTTATACGGAGACGGGCATATCCGGACCTTCTGCGGGGGCTTATCAGTATGCGTTGCTGGAGGGAGAACACAGCTACACCTTTAAGCTGGCAGACGCAGCGGGCAACGAGACGGCGTCGGAAACGAAGACCGTGAAATATGATGGCACGAAACCTGTGATTGGTGAAATCACATATGAAAAGAAGGTGTCCGGCTTCCTAGACTGGATTATCGGGAAGGAGAGCCTGATTGTACATATACCTGTTTCGGACAGTCTAAGTGGCTTAACGAATCTGACTTATACAGAGACGACCATAACCGGAACAGAAGAGACAACGGAAGCAAAGACAGTTTCTTTTTCCGGTAAAGTCGGGGAACAAACGGTGGATCTGAAATATGATGCCGACTGGAAAGGCAAGATTAGCAATATCGTATGTACCGATAAGGCGGGAAATGTTTCCGATAGCAAGATCGTCGGTACAAACGGCAGCATAATCGTGGAAGACAATGCGCCCGTGATCGATATCACAGTGGCGGATATGACAGAAGCAGAGGCGAAGCCGGGAGATGCGGTATCCGAGGATTATTATGAAGAAAACGATGCCCCCACGCTCTATGTATTGGTGCAGGATGAAGCTGCGGAAGGTATGGAAATCTCAGCAGGTATTGAGAAGATCACCTATGCCATCAACGGAGAGGCGCAGGAGGTGCCGGGAGGTTTTGCGGATGCTTTGACAGGCAGCTATGGCTTTACTGTACCGTTGACCGGTTATGCGGGTGTAATAAACGTCATGGTGAAAGCGGTCGATCATGCCGGGAATACGGCGACAGCAAATGTGACTGTAAAGATTAAGGGTAAGGAGAAGACGCCGAATGCGAAGCCCGATTATCCGAAGGATGCGCTGGGAAATTTGTCGCCGAACAGTATCTATGTGCTTACGGTTCCCGCAGAGGACGGTAGCACGGAGGAGTATACTTGCACCACAGACGAGAACGGGTACATACCTTTTATATTGACGGACGGTGAGAATACGACCGACATTTGCGGGAAAGAGATTACGATTATGAAGCAGGGTGACGGCACGAATACGCAGAACTCTTTGCCGCAGATGCTTGAGATTGTGTCTCGTCCGCCGGCACCCACAGGAACGGTGACGCCGGAACTTGCGGTGGATACGGAAGATGCAGTGATCAACATCACCATCGATGAGCAGTATAAGGGAAGCATAAAGGAATACAGTACTGACGGCGGGGCAACATGGACCGATGTGCCGGACGATGATATCATTAAGAATCTGGCGGCGCCGGGGGATGTCTACATCCGGATAAAGGCAACAGAGGAGGCGCCCCACGGCTATACAGGAATAGAAGATGTTCCGGAAAGCGCCGCTAAGATCAGGGTGGTTTTCGCATGGAATTATGATGGTGCGGTTGATGCGTATAACGTTCTAGAAAACAAGACAGGTAAGGATGCTTTGACGAAACCGGCTGATCCGGCGAGAGATGGCTTTGACTTTACGGGCTGGTACAAGTCGGATGCGTGCGAGAAGCAGGATCAATGGCGTTTTGAGACAACCGAAGACGGGGAACAGAATCTCGTAAGGGATATCATTGATAAAACGCAGGAAGATTATAAAGATCAATATACGGTGACAGAAGGAATGATAACCGTGACCCTCTATGCGGGGTGGCGTGAGAACATGGCACCGAAGCTGAATGCATTGTTGACGGACGGCATGAGCAGTTCGGACAGCTCAGAAAGTTCGGACGGTTCAAATGAAAAAGATCAGACGAAGTGGCATGCGAACCTCTCCATTGCGCTCACTTATTCCGATAATGTGGAAGTGACGAAGCTGTATGTCAGAAAGGATAGCGGCGAATATAAAGAGCTGGCGTCAGACAGTGCAGAGCAGATCACGGAAACCGATACAGACGGCTATACGCAGTATCGCCTAAACTTTAACGATATAGAGGAAGGAGAGCATACCTATGCTTTCAAGGCGGTAGACGCCGCGGGCAATGAGACAGAAACGGATGATGTGACGGCGAAGCTTGATACGAAGAAACCGGAACTCGGGGAAGCGTCCTTTAACGAGGGATATAAGAATCTCTGGGACTGGATCATACGCAAGGACATTTTGATCATTACGATTCCCGTGACCGAAGCGGGAAGCGGCATTGCTACCGTGGGGTATGAGTTGGTTTCGGCTGACGGCGGAACGGGCGAGGATTCGGATGTTACAACAGGAAATGCGGAAGTGAAGAAGGCTTCCGGCAGTGATGGAAGCTATACGGCAACAATCAACATTGCACCGGATTTTAAGGGCAAGGTTAAGATTGTGGCAAAAGATAATGCGGGAAATGTTTCGGTTGCGAAGACCATCGGTATGGATGGAAATGGAATAGCGGGTGTTATTGTAGAAGACAATGCGCCGGAGATCACGATTCTGGCGGACCGCGGCGTAAACGATGAGGCGGCTACGCAGGCGGACGGAATAGCGCTTTCGGATGGAGATTATTACGATACGGCGCCGAAGCTGATCGTGAAGGTGGAGGATGAAGAGACTTCCGATGGTAAGGCAGTGACAGCAGGAATTTCATCAATCGCATGGCAGATCAATGACGGAGCGTGGAATTCAGTAAGCGCCGATTTTGTCTCGAATATCAAGACCTCACACAGTTTTATGATCAATGAACTGGAAGGTCAGATCGGTGTATTTACTGTGACGGTGAAAGCTGTAGACCAGGCGGGCAATGAGACGGTGAAATCGGTGACGCTTGGAGTGAAAGAAAGAGAACCCGTGCCGAAACCGACCATTGATTATATACAGGAGAAACTGACAGAACTCACACCCGGCGCAGAATACGGAGTCGAAGGCGAAATCATTATTGCGGATGATCAGGGCTGCATCGATATCCGGGAAGACTGGTTTGGCAGCAGCATACAGATGTACACGAAAGGGAAAGAGGGACGTACATTAGACAGCGAAAATGCGCAGATTACGCTGGTGGCGCGCCCGGATGCTCCCAATGTGACTAAGAAGAGTGACGAGACGATCAAAGGAAAGAGCGACGGCGTGCTGACGGGAGCGGATACGACGATGGAGTACATCGCAGACGAAGGTGAAACATGGACGGCGGTGAAGACTGGCGATATCGTGAACGGCGATATGACAGGGCTTTCGTCAGGCGAGATCCGGATCCGTGTCAGGGCAACGACGACGGCGCCTCATGGAGAGTATGCGGAGGTCGAGATCAGGGAAGGAATAACGCTGACGGTTACTTTTAAGACCAATGGCGGAAGCAGCCTGGCTCTCGTTACGGGAAAATCGTGGAACGATACGCTTGCCCGGCCGGAGGCACCGGTGAAAGAAGGCTATGCCCTTGTGGGCTGGTATAAAGAGGCTGAATTCATTAACATATGGAACTTTGAGGAAGAAACGGACGCCGACTGTCTGAATGGGGAGAATGGCATTACCGCTGATAATACTAATATCACCCTCTATGCGAAATGGAGGGACAGCGCGAAGCCGAACCACAGTGCGGTATTGGTGGATGATAACGGGGAAAGGGATGTGAAGAACTGGTATCAGAAGCTATTCGTAATCCTGACCTATTCGGACAACGTGGGCGTGACGAAGCTGTATGTAAAAAAGGACGACGGAACATACACAGAGTTTGCGGCAGAAGGTACAGGCGGCATGATAGATGGCAGCGCCGCAAACGGTAAAGATGCGACTGGAAATGCGCAGTATCAGTATATTTATAACGATTTAGAGGAAGGAGAACACACTTATACTTTCAAGGCAGTAGACGCAGCCGGCAATGAGACGGAGACTGATGAACTGACCGCAAAACTGGATTGGACGAAGCCGACGCTCGGTGAAGCGTCCTTTAACGAGGGACATAAGAGCCTCTGGGATTGGATCATCCGAAAGGAGAGTCTGATCATTACGATACCTGTGACCGAAGCGGGTAGCGGTATAGAAGCCGTGACGTATACGCTGACGCCTGCGGACAGACAGAGTGGAAATGCGGGCAATAGCACAGGCGGAAACGGTGCAGACGGAGCCGAGGATATTACAACAGGAGTTGCGACGGTGAAGAAAGCTTCCAACAACAGCAACGAATATACGGCGACGATTACCATTGCATCGGATTTTAAGGGAACGATTACGGTCGAGGCAAAAGACAATGCGGGAAATACTTCGGATACAAAAACCATCGGTGCGGATGGCGGCGGCATAAAAGGCGTTATCGTTGAGGACAATGCGCCCAAGATCAGCTGTTTTGTTGGTGAGTTTGCTCTGTCGGAGCATTACTATGATGAAGCGCCGGAGCTTACGGTGTATGTGACTGACGACACGGACGAATATGAAGAGACCGTGCTCACAGGCGGTATTGCCTCTGTGACCTATCAGGTGGGCAGTGGCAGTGTGAAGGCGGTGGACCACGATTATACAAGCGATATCGTGACGAACGACAGCTTTACCATTCCGGCGGCGGAGATACCCGGAGGGGTGACGAACATTACCGTGACAGCTACAGACCATGCCGGAAACCAAGCAGTACAGAGCATTATCGTCAGAGTAAAGGCATTGGAGGAGATGCCGAATGCTGAAATCGGCTATCGGGCGGAAAAACTGACTGGACTCGTGGCAAACGCCGTATATTTGATTGACGGTGCGGGCATGATAGCGGATGCAGATGGAACGATTGCGATAGAAGAGAACTGGATGCCTGCAACGCTATCCATTGTGAAACTGGGCGATGACAGTACCACTTATAACAGCGAACCGCAGAATCTGACTGTTCCGGCACGTCCGGCGGCTCCGTCTGTCGACGGGCAGAATGAGACCTATCCGAATGCGGGTGACGGCGTCCTAACAGGATTGGGTGCGGGAACCGCTTACGAGATTTCAGATGATGACGGCAGTACATGGAAGGATGCTGACTTAAATGGCACAGAAATCAGGGGATTGGCAGCAGGAACCTATCAGGTGCGCGTCAAGGCAGTCGAGGGCGTAAACTTCAAGAGCAGGGCGGCGGAAGCGACCGTCGGGACGATACCCGCCACCCCATATGAAACACCGGATGCACAGATTCATTACAGACTGGAAACCCTGACCGGACTCGAGCCAAATGCAGAATATATCATGGGATATGGCGACGAAACAGAGGAGGATGATGAGGAGGAGAACGAAGAAGAAAATGAAGCGGATGCGATAATCTATAAGGCGGACGCTGACGGAAACATAACCATCGATGAAACGTGGTTCGGTATGACGCTGTCCATTGTAAGGAAAGGCAATGGCAAAGAAATGTCGGACAGTGAGGCTCAGAGCCTGCCAATACCAACCAGACCGCAGACACCGTCCCCGTCGGGTGCGGACGAGACCGGTCTGGACAGAAAGGATGGAAAGCTGACCGGATTGAGTGCAAATATTGCCTATGACATATCAACAGACGGCGGTAAGACATGGGTAAGCCAAACCGCAGATGCAGATGGCGAGATCAAAGGCGTTGACACGCCTGCGAGCTATATCGTGCGGGTAGGCGCTACGGACAGCAATTTTGTCAGCCTGCCAAGCGAATCGGTGATGGTAGACAGTTATAAGATGACGGTAACCTTCATGGCAAACGGTGAGATTTATGAGACTGTTCGCGTATATTATGGCGAAGAACTGAAAGAGATTCCGTCCATACCAGCGAAAAAAGATGCCGAAGACCGGATTTATGTAAGCGAGTGGTGTAGTGATGAGCAGGGAACCCCTGCGGTATTTACGAACATAACCTCAGATATGACAGTCTATGCAGTTTATAGCGGATACTATAACATTATCTTAGAGAGCGGTACAGGCTATACGATGACGGCAGAACCCGGCAGCGCAAGCCCCGTCTTAGAGGGCGGCAGCTTTGCCTTTAAATTTGCATTGGAGGACGGCTATAAGAAGAGCAGAAGCTTTGCAGTGAAGGTAAACGGAGTGGCGGTAGAACTGACTGCGGAGGATAGCTATACCGTTACAGACATCAAGGAAGACAAAATCGTGACGGTGGAAGGCGTGAAGAAGAAAGGCAGCAGCGGTAATAAGAGTGGCGGAAATACGTCGGGCGGTGACACGCCCCCCGGAGATGGAACGAAACCCGGCGATGGAATGACTCCTGGAAACGACACAAACCCTGGCAACGATACGAAGCCCGGAGATGGAACAAAGCCCGGAGATGGAACGAAGCCCGGAGAGGGAACGAAACCCTGAGACGATACGCCCCCCAGAGAGGGAGAAAAGCCTGTCTCTGATACACAGCTCCGAGATGGCACGAAACCTAAGGATGATAATCCGTCAATCGATGATGATGTGCCGATTGTACCGGTGATCATAAAAGACGGCAAGATTGTTATAGACGGTGGAAACATCATAGACGGTGGAGATATCACAAACAATGGAAATACCGGAGGCGGCGGAAGCATCGGCACAGGAAACATACTGGGTATGACAGGCGCCGGCGTAAATCTGGAGAACGGCACGACCGCCGAAAGCACGATAAGTACCATGCTGAAACTGGAAGATGGTGCAGTCATCGTCACGGTAGTATGTAATGGCCGAAATTGTACGGCAGGTGTAACCGATACCGTGGCAGTGGCAAACGCGGTTCTGACACCGGAGCAGATACAGCTTGTGGATGACGGGGAGACGATAGAAGTTCGGATAGACGTGAAGGATATTTCGGAAACTGTACCGACTCGGGATAAGGAGATCATAGAGGACGGCATAGACGCATATCAGAAAGAACTGCCGGGACTTGTGCTTGGTATGTATATTGATATTTCCATGTTTATCAGAGTCGGTTCGGGCGACTGGAATGCTGTTACCGAAACCAAAGAGCCGATCGAGGTAATTATCGGCATACCGGAAGAATTACGGGAGGACGGCAGAGAGTTTTATATTATCCGCTCCCATGAAGGGGAATATACCCTTTTGAACGATATGGATAACGCTCCGGAAACCGTTACTATCAGCACAGATATGTTCTCTGCTTATGCCATATCATTTAAACAGACAGATACGGATAATGCGCAGGTTGGAAATGTGAAATGCGGGCTGTGCCATATCTGCCCCACATTCCTCGGAATATGCTGCTTTATCTGGCTGGCGGTTATCATAGCGGCAATCCTTGTGATTGTGCTGATCGTTTGGCGTAGGAAAAAGGACGAAGATAAGAAGCAGGCGGCAGAGAAATAATTTCAAAAAACCAGACTAAGAAAACCAATAGCTTCGTATGGAGGCCTATTGGTTTTCTTATTTTCCCCATCTCAGTTTGACAAAAGGGATATGATATAGAAATTCAGGTGCATTTTAGAGGAATTATGTTTACGAAACTGCGATTTATACCCTGAAAACTGCAAAATGTAACATAATGGTTGTAATTTTATTGTGCTTTAATATATAATAAATTATTAGATTCGCTATACAAAAAAAGATGAAACAAAAATACTTTTGGAGGAAATGTATGAAGAAACTTAAATTAACTTTTCTGGCAACCAGTATATTAATGGGATTAATTCCACTGCTTGTGGCGTCAGTCACAATATCTGCGGTGGCGATTTATCAAACAAAAAGCAATTTGGAAGAAAGAGTATATTTACAACTACAGGCATGTGCCATGTCGGTAAGGGAATATTTTGAATGGGATATTAATGAAGATATTCTTGAAGTGGATGAAGTCAGTCTGGCTTTTATTGACAGTCTTAAAGCTCAAGATGTCGATCTTACACTGTTTCTTGAGGACGTAAGATTTATTACCTCTATTTATAATGAAGATGGAGAACGTAATATAGGGACAAAATCTTCAGAGGGAATTTGGGATTTGGTAAAACAGGGAAAGGATTACAGCGCTAAAGGAACGGTGATTGGGGGAAGAAAGTACTATGTGTATTATACCCCTGTTTCTAATGAAAGTGGTGAGATCGTCGGAATGGCGTTTGCGGGAATGCCGGAATCCTTTGTAAACGAAAATATAACATCAAATACGATGAACATGGTGCTTGTCGCCGTATGTACTGCCGCTTTTTGTATTGTGATAATCGTATTGATAGGCCTGAACATAAGAAAGTCAATTATTGGGATCGCCGATTATACGCATGAGCTGTCAACCGGCCGTCTTGGCATCAGTACAAGCTGCAAATCCGGAATCAAGGAAATTGCCATCCTGATAGATTCCGCCAAAAATCTTCAGGATAACTTGAAAAATATTATTTCCGAAGTGGATGATAAGACGCTGCGGCTGACTCAGAATGTAAAGACAATTCGTGACGGTATTCAGACTTCCAATGATGCGACGGAAGGCATTATGAGAGCCGCAAATGAATTGTCGAATGGCTCTATGCAGATTGCGAATTCGGTGCAGAATACGGCAGCATCCATGCAGAATGTGGGAGAAAGCATTTCTTCCATAGCGGATAGTGCGACAGCAACAGAGACAGAGGCACGGGAAATTGAAGTCATCAATAACGAGGCAAAGGATAATTTGTCCCGCTTGATCAAAGCAAATAAAAATACGGTTACAATATCGGAAAATGTTGTGACGGGTATCAATGAAGCAAATACTGCGATTGAAAACATAAGGAAAGCAGCAGATGCGATTACAAAAATTGCGGGTCAGACAAGTATGCTGGCGCTGAATGCTTCCATTGAAGCCGCAAGGGCAGGAGAAGCAGGAAAAGGGTTTGCTGTTGTTGCATCCTCTATACAAACGTTAGCCGGAGAATCCGATAGCTCAGCGAAAGAGATTCAAGATATTATTAACGAAATCATATTGAAATCGCAAAATAATGTGCAGCTTGCAAATGAGATC
>JAIEDW010000431.1 GCA_029067805.1 Lachnospiraceae bacterium | reverse complement strand
CGTCAGCGTCATGCATGATATAGACTCCCGGTTTATTCGGAAGCTTTTTTAATTCTTCTTTTACATCGAAATCCTGTGTTTGATTATTATCTGTCTCCATTTATATTCCTGTCCCAAGCGGAGCCAAACTGTGACTTTTCGTCGCTTTCACCGTTTGTCTGATTTTTAACATTCCCATCATCGCCTTCCGACTGCTTTTGCGGCTCCTGTTCCTGTTTGTTGCGCTCGTCTGTATCTCCAGGATAAGTAAAAGCCTGACGCTGTGGCTCATAGTTTCTAAGCAACTCCGGACTTGGCACGCTTTCCTCATTTTGAACGGATAATGCCTCATCGGAATGTTCCGGCTTTTTCTCCTCAGAATCGGACGCATCTGCATCTTTCTTGTCCTTTTCGTCCTTCTCCTCAGGCTCCGGCAAACCTTTTTCCTCACGATAAATCTTCATGAACTCCTTGCCCGTAATCGTTTCCTTCTCAATTAAATACGCCGCAATTTTGTCCATAATTTCCTTATTCTCACGCAGCATCGCAAGCGCCTCATCATAAGCGCTCTTGAGCATCTTCATCACTTCTTCATCAATCTCCGCAGCAGTATTTTCCGCGCAGTTAAGCGTACTGGTACTATCCAAATACTGACTTTCAACCGTTGCAAGACCCATCAATCCGAAGCGGTCACTCATACCGTAGCGCGTCACCATCGAGCGCGCAATATTGGTAGCACGTTCAATATCGTTTGCCGCGCCTGTTGTAACCGTGTCAAACATAATCTCCTCCGCGGCACGTCCACCTAGAAGTCCGACAATCATGTCGTGCAGTTCCGCCTTGGAATTGAGATACTTTTCATCCTCGGGCACATGCATCACGTATCCCAGCGCACCCATCGTACGGGGTACGATCGTAATTTTCTGCACAGGTTCCGAGTTCTTTTGCAGAGCGCTGATCAGCGCGTGTCCTACCTCGTGGTAAGAAACAATCTTGCGCTCCTCCTTGCTCATGATGCGGTCTTTTTTCTCCTTGCCCACAAGCACCACTTCCACAGCATTGAACAAATCCTTCTGACTGACAAACTCTCTGCCCTCTTTGACGGCGTTGATTGCCGCCTCATTGATCATGTTTGCAAGATCCGCGCCAACTGCTCCGCTTGTCGCAAGCGCAATTTCATTCAAATCGACCGTTTCATCCATCAATACATCTTTTGCGTGCACCTTCAAAATATTGACACGCCCCTTTAAATCGGGCTTATCCACAATGATACGCCTGTCAAAACGTCCCGGACGCAGCAATGCCTTATCCAGAATCTCGGGGCGGTTCGTTGCCGCTAATATAATAACGCCCTTCTTGCCATCAAAGCCGTCCATCTCTGACAAAAGCTGGTTCAGCGTCTGCTCACGCTCCTCGTTTCCACCGCCGTACTTCGAATCACGGCTTCTTCCGATTGCGTCAATCTCGTCGATAAACACGATACACGGCGCGTTTTTTTCCGCTTCTTTAAACAGATCGCGCACACGCGATGCACCCACGCCGACATAAAGTTCGATAAAATCAGATCCTACAAGGGAGAAAAACGGCACATGCGCCTCTCCCGCCACTGCCTTTGCAAGCATGGTCTTACCAGTTCCGGGAGGTCCCACAAGGAGCGCGCCCTTTGGCAGTTTTGCACCGATTTTGGCGTACTTTCCGGGATTATGCAGAAAATCCACAACCTCCTGTAACGACTCTTTTGCCTCGTCTTCTCCTGCTACATCTTTAAACGTAATGCCCGTTTCCTTCTGCACATACACTTTCGCGTTGCTCTTTCCGATGCTGAACGCTCCGCCGCCGCCCGATGCCCTTCTCATCAACATACTCAAAAATCCGCAGATGATCAAGGTCGGAATCACATAAGCCAAAATCACCATTATAATACCCGAGCGGTCGGGAAGCGCGCCTTTGACCTCGACGTCCGCCTTTAAAAGCCGCTTTGTGAGGGTATCATCGTCTTCAACCTTTCCTGTCACATAAGTTTTCGTCGGCTGATAATAGGACACGAGCTTATCGCTCGACTCCTTTTCCTTGGGCGTGATAACAATCTGGTTTGATTCGATCTTCACACTCTCAACGGAGCCGTTCTCAACCATTTTAATAAATTCGTTATAAGTAATTTCCTTGCTGGTCGCGCCCGTCACATATTTTGTGATATAACTTACCAGAAGGAGCGAAAGCATGACTGCGATCAGCATCATAAAAGCACTCTGTCTTTTAGGATTCCTTCCGTCATTTCCACCGCCATTTCCGTTTCCATGACCGCCATTGCCGTCATGATTGTTGTACTGATTATTGTCCATAGTATTCTATTAATTATCCTTTCATATTTGTTCGTATCTATATTGAATATTTTTAACAAATCAAGTATAATTATAAAGATAATCCATTTATAAATCAATAATTTCTTTATGAAATAAAACTAAAGTAATCTGAAAGAAAGGACGAAACCGAATATTATGCCTGTTAAATATGTATTTGTAACCGGCGGCGTCGTATCAGGACTCGGAAAAGGAATCACTGCTGCATCGCTTGGCCGGCTTTTAAAGTCAAGGGGCTACAAAGTCACCATGCAAAAATTTGATCCATATATCAACATCGACCCCGGTACCATGAATCCGATTCAGCACGGGGAAGTTTTTGTTACGGACGACGGCGCGGAAACCGACCTTGATTTAGGTCATTATGAGCGTTTTATCGACGAAAGTCTTGACAAAAATTCCAATGTCACCACGGGAAAGGTTTACTGGAGTGTTCTGCAAAAGGAGCGGCGCGGCGATTACGGCGGCGGCACGGTTCAAGTGATTCCGCATATTACAAATGAGATTAAGAGCCGTTTTTATCGAAATTTCACGGATCCCGATATGCGTATCGCAATTATCGAGGTGGGAGGCACGGTCGGCGATATCGAAAGTCAGCCGTTTTTGGAGTCGATTCGACAGTTCCAACACGAGGTCGGACACGAGAATGCCATTTTAATCCATGTGACGCTGATTCCTTATCTGAGCGCCTCTCAGGAGATGAAAACGAAACCGACACAGGCAAGCGTTAAAGAACTTCAAGGAATGGGAATTCAGCCGGATATTATTGTTTGCAGAAGCGAACATACGCTCGATCATGGAATCAAGGATAAAATTGCGCTGTTTTGTAATGTACCGACTTCCCATGTATTGCAAAATCTTGACGTGGAATACCTCTATGAAGCGCCCCTTGCGATGGAACGGGAGCACTTGGCAGAGGTTGCGTGTGAATGTCTGCACTTAAAGTGTCCGGAACCTGACTTGGAGGAATGGACAAAGATGGTGTCCGATTTAAAAGCGCCCACACAGGAGGTCAATATCGCACTCGTCGGAAAATATACGCAGCTTCATGACGCATATATTAGCGTTGTGGAGGCATTAAAGCACGGCGGTATCCCCCAGCATGCCACGGTCAATATCAAGTGGGTTGACTCGGAACAGGTCAATGCAGAAAATGTGGCTTCTATTTTAGGTGATGTTGATGGATTGCTTGTTCCCGGCGGATTTGGCGACAGGGGCATTGAGGGCATGATTGATGCCATTCGATATGCAAGAGAAAACAATATTCCGTTCCTCGGGTTGTGTCTTGGCATGCAGCTTTCAATCGTAGAGTATGCAAGAAATATACTGGGGTACAACGACGCGCACAGCATTGAGCTTGACCCCAACACCATTCACCCCGTTATCGCACTGATGCCGGATCAGAACGGTGTGGAGGATATCGGCGGCACATTAAGACTTGGTTCGTATGAATGCCATCTTGATACAACCTCAAAGGCGTACAAGCTCTACGGCAATGAAGTGATTCACGAGCGTCACAGGCACCGCTATGAGGTCAATAATGATTACCGGAGCGCGCTTTCCGAAAAAGGCATGCTCTTATCGGGACTTTCTCCCGACGGACGGATCGTGGAGATGATCGAGATTCCCTCTCATCCGTTCTTCCTCGCAACACAGGCGCATCCGGAATTAAAGAGCAGACCAAACAGACCGCATCCACTGTTTAAGGGACTTGTAGAGGCTGCTATCGCATATAAAAACAATAAATAAAAGTTTAAAACAGCACAAAAGCTGCGCTTCTTTGCGCAGCTTTTTCTTTTCTCAATACTCTTCTTCCTCTTCCTTTTCCGCGATATCACTGACCGGCTTTTCCAGTCCTTCAATCACGATATTGTTCTTTTGTGCATAATCCCACAATGCCGCATGAATCGCCTCTTCCGCAAGCAGCGAACAATGCACCTTTACGGGCGGCAAGCCGTCCAACGCCTCCATAACTGCCTTGTTTGTGACTTTTAATGCCTCCTGTACAGTCTTTCCCTTTACAAGTTCCGTTGCCATACTGCTTGTCGCAACTGCTGCCCCACAGCCAAAGGTCTTAAATTTTACGTCCCTAATTACGCCTTGCTCGTCAATGTCAAAATACATTCTCATAATATCGCCGCATTTCGCGTTTCCAACCGTTCCTACACCGCTCGCATTTTCGATTTCTCCCACATTCCTTGGATTGTTAAAATGGTCCATCACTTTCTCACTGTACATTGGTTTTTCTCCTCCTTGCCTTCTCACTCTGTATCTTTTTGCGCGCGGGCAAAATCCTCATATAAAGGTGACATATCGCGCAACCGTTTAATAATTTTCTTTAACTCGTCCACCACAAAATCAATCTCCTCCATTGTCGTTTCCTCCGACAACGTAATCCGAAGCGAGCCATGCGCAATCTCATGCGGAAGTCCAATTGCCAGCAATACATGCGATGGATTTAACGCCCCCGATGTGCACGCCGAACCGCTCGACGCATAAATTCCAAGCTGGTCAAGCAAAATCAGCATCGATTCGCCCTCAATGAACCGAAAGCAGAAATTCGCGTTATTCGGCAGCCTGTCCGTCTTGTGCCCGTTTAACCGCACATGTGGGATTTCATCTAAAATACGCGCGATCAAATGATCACGAACCTCAATTTCCCGACGGCTTCTTTCTTCCATTGTTTCCCTGGCAATCTCCGCCGCCTTTCCAAATCCCACAATACCGGGCACATTCAACGTACCTGCCCTTCTGTTGCGCTCCTGCGCTCCGCCATGTATAAATGAGCGAATTTTCACACCCTTACGGATATACATAATACCAATTCCCTTTGGACCATTCAGTTTGTGTCCGCTCGCGGAAAGCATGTCAATATTCATGTCGTCTACCGAAATCGGAATATGTCCGTATGCCTGCACAGCATCCGTGTGAAAAAGCACACTATGCTCACGGGCAATTTTTCCGATTTCCGCAATCGGTTCAATCGTTCCGATTTCATTATTTGCCATCATAATGGAGATTAAAATGGTGTCGGGACGGATTGCCGCCTTTAACGCCTCCAGCGAAATCTTCCCGTCCTCGTCCACATCAAGATAGGTCACTTCATATCCTTGTTTCTCCAAAAATTCGCAAGTGTGCAAAACCGCATGATGCTCTATTTTGCTTGTAATAATGTGCTTACCCTTCTCCGCATATGCCTGGGCCGTCGCAATCAGCGCCCAATTATCCGATTCACTTCCTCCGCCCGTAAAATAGATTTCCTCGGAGTTTGCTCCAATCAATTCTGCTGCCTGTTGCCTAGCCCTGTCAACCGCCTTTCGCGCCTCAGATGCAAAGGTATAGACCGCCGCCGGATTGCCATAAGTCTGTCTGAAAAACGGCAGCATCTCGTCAAGCACTGCCTCACTCACCGGTGTCGTTGCCGCGTTATCTAAATAAATCATTTTGTTCATAATGATTCCTGTCCTTTCCCATAGATAATTATTTATACTTTTCCTATTAGTTTACTATGTTTATGTTTCACATTATATCACTTATCCAATCTCTGTCAATAGGTTTGTTTGTTTTAACTAACGCCATCGACAAAATCCACAGTATACTTTCCCTCTTGCCAAGTGATGGATAAGGGCTTGAAATCATACGCCGTAACGCGATAGCCCTCCGCCGTGAGCGACACTGTAAACGCCGCCATTCCGCCTTTGACACACGATTTTTCCGGCTGCGCGCTGATAAAATTGCCAAGCGAATAATACACAAGCATCTTATGACCGTTATCGTCCGTTAAAATCTCGTACGGCTGGATCACATGCGGGTGCGTCCCAATTAGGATATCCACACCGCTGTCTAAAAATACCTGTGCCCATTGTTTCTGAAAATCGTCCGGTTCCTCCGCATACTCCGTGCCCCAGTGCGCAAACACAATCACAAGGTCTGCATCACTTTTCGCCTCCGCAATATCCCCGCGGATTTTTTCTTTGTCCTCCAGTAAATGCACCATGTGTGGGTTTTGAGCAGGTATCGGAAGTCCGTTTGTGCCGTATGTGTAATTGAGCAACGCAAACCGCACCCCATTACGTGTAATGGTCTGATACGCCCGATATTCCTTTTCCTTCTCGGACTGTATCCCAAGGCAAGTCACATGACTGTCGTCAAAGAATGTTTTTGTAAAGCTTACCCCCTCTGAGCCCCTGTCAAGAGCATGGTTCGTCGCGCATGTCACTACGTCAAATCCCGCGTCCGCAACCGCCTCTCCGACTTGAACAGGTGTTCCAAATCTGGGATAATCACGATACATGGACGGATTATCCGTTAGCGGCGTTTCCTGATTGATTATGGCAATATCACTCTCCGCAATCACATCTTTTACATTTTCGAACAAAAAGCCAAAATCACCGCCGTTATTCAGACCGTAGCGGTAAATCGGCTCATGTGCCAAAAGATCCCCAAACGCAACAAAGGAAATATCCGTATCTTCCTTCGCAAATCCCCAAGAATCCCATACCCAGCTGCTCACCGTGCCCTCTAAATCCGTCAGCCAAAGACGGCTATACGGTGCGCTCTTTTTATTCCACACAATATCCGCCACGTCCTGGCCGATAAAAGAGGACATCCATTTCGGTTTCACCTCGTCGGGTGTATATTCATACACAAAAATATGCTGCGACCAGTTCCGCTCGTCCTGTTCTACCCAAATCGGCTTAACTTTCCCGTAACGCCCCTTTTTCCAGCAAAGAAGCACCAGTTCGTCCTGATTATCATTATCAACATCACAAGATAGCGCTTTTTGGACTTTTACACCGTCCGGTGAAGTCCAAATAATGTTATCCCCATAAGTAACGCTGACGGACTTCTTTAACAACAAAAGTTTATATTCACCCGAAGCATCATATTCCGTGCTATTTTCCCAACGAATCCACCGCGGCAGAAAAGCGCCGCTATTCCACAGTAAAAACAGAATCACAGCGGCGCTTGTCAATGCCATCGTCAATATAACGATCTTTTTCCAAAATTGTTTCATAAATAGGTTCAAGGTTTTATTCCCATACATATTTGTATCTGTAGCTTCTCGTCCAGTCGGGCTGTTCAATCGACTGCTCCCACTCATAATTTCCCTCTTCATTCGGCTGTATTCCCAACATCTGACGCCACTTGGAATCGGTCAAACGATCATCTATCGGCCACGTAAACTGATAGAAGGAATAGACACTTCCCTTTGCAAGCTTGATCTTACCGTCTACCTGAATGACAACGAAGATATAGGACGGATCACCCGTTCCCACTTCCAATACACTTCCTGAATCGGGATCTGTCGCAATATCCGCGATAATCGCAGCCGGACACTCCTGTGTGGCGATATACTCCTCGTCGCTTTCTCCCTTTACTGCCTCATACCAGAAATGCTCGATATTTCCACCATAACTTCTGATAAACTCGTACTCGTCATCGGTCAGCAGTTCATCCTGAAGTTCCTTATTGGAAATGGTATACATCTGATCTGCAATCTGTGTCAGACGAGAAAGATTTTCCTCCTGTTCCGCGGAAAGCATTTCGTATTTTTTCAATCCCTGTGCTGTCATATCCGCAAGACTCATAAAGCGCGCATAAACAAGCGGCTCCGGCTCAACATATCCCCTATCGTCGATCTCTTCAAAATAATCGCCGCCCATCTCGGCAATCACCTGTTTTGAATAAAGGATTGTGTCATGCTTTAATTCCGCATAACTGCCCGCAAAGCACTCCATGCTCTTCTTCGTCCACTCTTCATTCTGCATAAATACCGGATAGCCCTCACCCTTCTCGGTAAGCAGCGGACGCAACGTGTGCAGCCAGCTCGCGTACAGACTTGCCGCCCACAATTCATCGTTTTCCTCTGCAAGTCCTGTTCGCAGTTTCTCCATATTTTCCGGATAATGTTCGTAGTCCTCCACACCGCTTTCCTTTAAAATCGAAAGCGCCGTATCACTGCCAAGCGCCGCCAAGACATCCAGCACATCGGGAAGCATACGCTTTTCCCCCGCGCTGTTTCTGTCCACATTCCTATAAATCAGATTTTGCATAATCTCCCCGTCAATCGTAAACCGCTGACCCATAAAACGGAAACCAGGGATTACGTTACTGTCCTCCCACTCATAAATCGGAATCGAATTAATCTTCGGCGCGGGTAAATCTGCCGTCTTTTTATAGAACTGCGAAAAAGTGTCCTGTGTTCCGATCAAGTTCGTTGTACCGACCGTGTCCCCATATACTTCGCTGATTAACGGCGCATATTCACAAACGCCCAAATCATCGCTTGCACCCGCAAAAAATGCTGTTACGCTGTAAATCGCGCCCCACATAGCGGTTGCCTCCTCATCGTCCGCAAGCGCTTTCGTGATCAAAAACGCACTTCTGACATGATCTTCACTGTCCTGTTGAAAATGGATTCTGCCATACCACATCATCGCCTTGAAATACTTTTCTAGCTTCTCATCGCCCTCATAATAGCCGCGTGGTACGTACTGCGAATAGTCTTCCTCATCATTCCGAATCTCCGACACGGCAATCCCTTCCGCTTTTTGGATTTTGTCAAGCTCACTCTGCACTATGTCCGCAACGTCAGGCGAAACCTCTGTGCTGTCGTCCAACAGTTTTCTTCCGATCGTAAAAAATGCGACATTGCGCTTTGCCGCGCTCTCCCACTCACTGCCCTTTAACGCATCATACTGCGCAAGGCTGTTTTCGAGCATTCTGTCACTCAGCTGTACAAGACTGTCAAAGAGATAATCCCGCTCAATATTTTTCAATAAATAACTGAAATACAGATGATAGGTGTGCATCAATGAATCCACGGTGACAAAATTCGGTATCAGCTGATAGCGGTTGATCTCATAAACCTCAAAAAACTCCCTTCCCGCGTTTCCTTCCACGACAAAACCATTTTGTGACAGCTTTTGGGCAAATTCGTCATCGACATCACCATAAAAAAGCTGCTTCAAATTTTCAATATTGCTCAAATCCGGCTCCACGCTGTACTGCGCCACCTGTGGCGTGGCGTTCTCCGGCACGCTCTGTGGCAGACTGCCAATCAACATTGGACGCCGTCCCATATACAGATTCAATGACACCTCCGTCGTATCCGATGATATGTCAGTCTTTGACTGTGTTTCTTCCGTTGCGGAAATTTCACTGCTCTGTTGTGACTGCGCTGTGGAAACTTCGTCTCCGCCTGGCTGCGCAGGCGCGGTACATCCACCGAGCAGACTGACTGCCAATATGATCGCTGCTATTTTTTTGTATTTTTGTTTCATTACAAACATACGTTTATACCCCCTCACATTCTTATACTGTTCGATTCCGTTTCAGTATAGCAGTGTCCCGCTTTATTTGCAATATACAGTCTTTTTTCCGTTTCGTACCCAAAACTGCCAAAGAACAGTATTCCCATATGAAATGGGTGTGTCGAATAATCCGTGATGTTTTCACAGTTTATCTTACACACCCAACTTAAAGCTATTTTATATCATTTTTATCTACAATACCTTAGTTCCCAAAAGAAATATTAAACCGCTGCTGTAATTCCTGATCTTCTTCCTTTGATAAGTCAGGGAAATTAATAACAGAGCTATTCTTCGTATTGGCCTCTGCTCCAATAACTTTAAGGTTTGCTGTCGCGTTCATTGTACCGCCATCTTTACCCAAATCTGAAAATTGGAGTGTTCTTGCGCTCTCTTCCTTTTTCTCCAGTTTTTCAAGCTCTGCCTGTTTTTTCTCTGTATCGACCCCGTGTCTCTCGTCCTGATTAATTTCTCCCTTTAATACAGCAATATCGCTTTTGATTCCGGATATGGCTGTTTCCCGACGACTGCTTTGTTGTACGGAAGCGTCTGCCGATACCATTTCATACATCTTTTTTCCAGATAGTCCTGTATCTGCGTCCTTATCATCGTCTATAGCTTTTGTTTCTCTTCCGGTATTGCCTTTCTCTTTGGCTTCATCGGTTTGTTTCTGATCTGCATTTACGCCGCTCTTCTCATCCTGCTCCATTCCGTCCTTTAAAATCACGGTACCATCGTTGTTTTGGAATATAACAGTTCCCTGATAACCTGTCTGTTGTGCGGACTTGTCTGTTGATGCAGCCGCAGACGTTTCTTTATCGGATAATCCTGTAGACGTATCATTGTCTATGGCTTTTGTTTCTTTTTCAACAATGCCTTTTTTGTCAGTTTCATCTGTCTGTATTTTGTCCGCTGATTTTTCTTCATCTTCCGGCTCCTGATTTTTTTGCAGTTCCGCCATCATAAGTTCTCTTCTTTGCGAACTGAGAATCTCCTCCTGATGCCGTTTCAATTCTGTGTTAAGATCGGATATTTCTCTCTGCTGTTTCTTTCTCTCATCCGCCTTTTCATCAGCGGAAAGCTCTTCTTTGGAAGATACTTTCTGCATCTGCTGCTGTTTATCTGTGATTTCATTTTCAATTTTTTTACTTTCTATATCTTTTGAACCTGTCTTAGTCGTCCATACGCTTGACATACTGTTCATCGATGTTACACTTCCAACTCCCATAATATCATCTCCTTTACCTATTATAAAATGCTTCATGCAACACATTTGTTATAATATGTATTTTCTCTTGATAACTGTATTTACTATATTTTACTATTTTTATAGGCAGAAAGCAAGAAAAATCCGAATAAATTGCGTTATTTCCACTCTTTCCAGATTTCCGGCTGATAACCGACCGTTGCCTGTTTTCCGTTCCTTACAATCGGAGTTTTCAGAACTTTCTGATTTTCAAGTATTTTTTCGTCTTTATCCTCATCTGAGATATATTTTATCAGCGCAAGCGTATCTTTATCTTTGCAGTTTTCATCAATAAGCTTTTCAATACCGCCCACTGCCTGTTTTACGCTTGTATACTCGCCTTTGCTCATGCCTTTTTCCTTCATGTCAATAAACTGGTACTTAATGCCGCGTTCCTTAAAGTACCTCATGGCTTTTTTTGTGTCGAAACACTTATTTGTTCCAAATATCTGTATATTCATAATCTCACCCTGTTTCTTAATATATATTTCTACAATTTAAATTTATTATAGCAAATATGGCGGTTAAACAGAATTATATTTTCAAATTTAATAATTATTTGTTTAAATCCATAATCTGTAACAGATGATGATGGAATATCTAAACATGATATGATAAACTAGTTTAAAGTAAAGAACCTATTGAAAATAGAAGGGAAAAATGATGCGAACGATTGCTATAACAAAAAAATGTTTGGATTGCGAGAAAAAACTTATTTTATCATCCGTTGAAAAAGAGGATAAGGTTTTGTTCTTTGACAATGAGAAGGAACTTCTCAAAAGCGAAGATTATGCGAATATAGAAATTGTATTTGGTGAGCCGGAGCTCAATACGATTCATTTTATGAAAAATCTTAGATGGATTCAAATGACTTGGGCAGGCGCCAATAAATACACTTCTGCTGCGGATTTTCCTAATAATATTATTCTTACCAGCGCTTCAGGCGCTTTTGGAAATGTTATTTCTGAATATATTATTTCCGGAATTCTTGCATTATATAAAAATCTGTTCCCATATCGTGCGCAAATGAAAAGTGGCGGTTGGAACCAAATTGAGGATGACGATACATTAGAAGGGAAAAGAGCGCTTATTTTAGGAACAGGAAATATTGGGCAGGAAACTGCAAAAAAGCTTAAGTGTTTTGGATCTTATACTGTTGGAATATGCCGTACTCCCGGCAATAAACATTTGCCTTTTGATGAAATATATACAATAAACAGTGTTGATACACAATTGCAAAACGCTAATGTGGTTATTATCGCACTTCCGGGTACACCAGAAACGAAAGGAATGTTTGACGCAGAAAAAATCAAAAAGATGAAGGCAAACGCCATACTCGTAAATGTTGGACGTGGATTTATTGTGAATACGGAAGCATTAACAAATGCTCTGAAGAAAGGATTACTCAGAGGCGCGGTTCTTGATGTTACGGATCCTGAGCCTTTACCTGAAAATCATCCTCTCAGATATATGGAAAATGTGATATTGACTCCGCATATCTCAGGAATAAGCTGGGGAGAAAATCAGTTTACAAGAAAGAGGATTTTAGATATATTCTGTGAAAATTTGAAGCGAGATAAAAATAATGAGCCTAAAAAGAACATGATTGATTTCAGCAAAGGGTATTGATTTATAAGCAAAACCGGGCGAGACTGTCAGCGGTAAGCGAAGCCATATTTCCCCTAAAAAAATACCGAATAATTTGAATAGGTCAGATATAGAG
>JAIEDW010000430.1 GCA_029067805.1 Lachnospiraceae bacterium | reverse complement strand
CCGGCATCCACCCCTTAAGCAACTATTCATATATCTTATATCAGATTTTGAGTTTACACAAAACTTGAAACTCTCTCGAGGAGGTAGAAGAATGAAAACATTTATTACACTTTTGAAAAATGAGCTAAAACTCAACATCAGAAACATGAATATGGTTATTTTTGCCGTTATTATTCCATTGGTTGTCTTAATTATTCTTGGTTTTGTTTACGGAACCAAACCCGCCGCAGAGGGAGCAGCATATACTTTTATGGAGCAATCACTTGGCGCACTTTGTTGTATTTCTATTTGCGCAGGCGGGCTTATGGGATTGCCCCTTGTAGTATCGGAATATCGGGAACGAAAGATTTTAAAACGTTTTCAAGTTACTCCTGTTAGCCCGGCAAAATTACTTGTCGTTGAATTTACAATCTATGTCATATATTGCGTTATATCAATGTTGACATTGTTTCCTGTTGCTATGCTGTTTTGGAAAATCAAGGTACATGGCTCCATTCTTTTATTTTTTGGAAGCTGGCTCTTAACTATGGTGTCAACTTTAAGCATTGGACTGTTAGTCGGAGGAATTGCGAAAAATATGAAAAGCGCAAGTGTGATCGCTTGTATCTTATATTTCCCCATGCTAATTTTTTCGGGCGCAACACTTCCTTTTGAGGTTATGCCCGTTGCCATGCAGAAGATTATTCGTATCTTTCCATTAACGCAGGGGATTCAACTAATGAAAGCAACATTTCTTGGATTGCCAATTGATAATGCACTAATCCCCATTATTGTTATGAGTATTGTTACACTGATTTGTTTCAGTATCTCTGTGAAATATTTCAAATGGGAATAAAACTTACAAACTGAACTTGAATAATCTAAACTCCCGGCAAAGTATTTGTATCTTTGCCGGGTTTTGTAAAAAGAGATTCCAGTTCCTATTTTCCAAAATACGCGATCGCATCAACTTGAAACAGCAACCCACTGCCACGATCTGCAAATTCGGTCTGGATCGACTTGCGTACAGGGTATTTACCTTTAAATCTTTCTTTGATAATCTTTTCCATGTCCGGAATGTTATAGATATCTTTAAATAAGCAATTCATTTGCACGACATGCTCAAGCGTTAAACCCACCATAGCCAGCCTTTCTTCCATTTGATCAAAGGCTCCGTTTATCTGTTGCTCAATCGTTCCGCCCACGTTGCGAGCGCAGTAATTTATAAAGCAGTAATCTCCTGCTTTAATGATACCGGAATGTGCCCAATTTTCATTGATATCGTATCTTTCTATTTCTTTCATCTTTATAACCATGCTCCTTTCAACCTGATTACCCTTGAATCCTCTATGTATAATATCATTATATCAGAATGTTTGTTTGGTGTAAATAAGTTTCGGAACATTTGTTCTTTTAAAACATTGCATTTGAAGTTATTTACAAGTTATTTAAAACTTCAATACCATAAAAATATCATCCGCATATGTTCCATCATCATATTTATTTGCATTTGGAAGTATACCGTATTCTTTAAATCCTAAGCTTTCATACAGGTGATATGCTTTCTCATTATTGCCTACTACTGTTAATTCAACCTGTTCAAAACCAAGATTCTTTATTTCTGTCAATAACCTTTTTAACATAAGTTTTCCCAATCCAAACCCTGTATACTTCTGAAATAAGGCAATGCCTATTCCTGCACGATGTTTTGTCCGTCTGCTCCCTGACTTGCTTTCAAAGGAACAAGTTCCTGCATATTCTCCGTCAACAAACGCTAACATCAGAAGTGAATCTTTTGATTCATTATGTTCCTTGATAAATTGTTCTTCCTCAGTTACCGTATAATTGATTTCATCCGGTTCAGACATCAAAAACCTTGTCTCTCCTGTAACCGTTTTCAAATAATCGATCAGCATTTGTGACTCATCAGTTCTTGCACTGCGCAGTATAATCTTTTTTCCGTCTAACATATGTATTTCCTCTGCAAATATCATGCCATATCCCTCCTAAATTCCTGTTTATCTACTAACGATCTTAACTTCTCTTGATATTCAAGGCTTCGCAATATGCTCAACCTCAAAATATGTATCCTTTTCCCTTGTTTTGCCCTCATTCTCCTCTCAATAAAACGCAATCTGAACTGATGAAAAGCGTTCTGCGTGTAAGTATATCATAACTCCGATTATTCCACCATACCGTTTCGAATTATTGCCTTGACATATAAGAGCAAAATACACCCATTTGGACAGACTGTTTCCATTAATAAAAAAATTCTTCGCACTTTAAAGTTGCGCGTTTGAAAAAAATAGCGTATATAGATTGGTTGTAGCTTGTCGTGGAAAATACTATACTGATAATGCGGCGCGGCGCAAGAAAATACAAGGAGAATATTTTATGAGTTTTGGAAAAAATTTGCAGTTTTTAAGACATCTGAAAGGGAATATGACGCAGGAGGATTTGGCTGAAAAAATGAATATCAGCCGTCAAACCGTTTCAAAATGGGAGCTGGACACAGCGCAGCCCGAAATGGACAAGGCTATAGAACTTTGCAAGCTTTTCAATTGTTCGCTGGACAGCTTGTTCCGCGGTGACATGGTCGCCTGTGGAGATGCGTATACAAATTTGCGTGTCGAGACTGTCCCCGCTTTCCGCTATATAAAGCATGCAGTTATAAGCTCCGATCCTGAAGGGGACGCTATCGACAGAGTATTTTACATTGCCCGCAACTGTGGCGTGGATAAACCTCGTGTCATTGGCTGGGATTTTCCAAATGTGTCACAGGAGCAGAAAAATGTTTTCAATATGCACGGCTATGAGGCGGCATGGATACTGCCTGACGGGGTCATCCCTCCTGACATTGAAATACATGAACAGGCAACCCACAAGTATGCGGCAATACACATTGAAACGCCCTTTGAAAATCCTTTTGTGACCATTCCCAACGCCTATAAAACGCTTATGGAGTATATGCGCGTGAACGGTCTGGAACGCACGAAAAAGGACGTTATCCCCTGCTTTGAAACCGACGGGGAGAGTATGGATATTTATATTGCTTGTAAGTAACGCATTTTATTGCGCTTCTGATAACGTGCGCGTGTTAGTCAAAAAATACCTGCCTGTGACGCTAATATCACAGGCAGGATATAAAAATTCATTTAATGTAAAGTAAGCTCTGACAAGGGTTTAAAAGTGTATCCCATGTCCTCCCACTTTGTAAGCAGTTCGTCTAAAATTTCGCCGTTTGTCTGCGATGTGTTGTGCAGCAAAACAATCGCTCCCGGGTGGATACGCGTTGTGAGCTTGTCGAATGCCTCCTCGTGGCTTGGCTGTTTCTCGGTATCCCAGTCCACATAGGCAAGACTCCAGAAAATTGTGCTGTATCCTATTTCCTGCGCCATTTTGACATTTTCGGCATTACATTTGCCCTGTGGCGGACGGTAATACTTTGAAAGCCTTGTGCCTGTGATTATGTAAAACAAATCCGCTACATCATCCAATTCTCTTTGGAACGATGCCTGATCCGATATCGCCGACATATCGGGGTGATGATAGGTGTGATTGCCCACAGCATGTCCTTCCTCCACCATACGCTTTGCCAAATCAGGCGCAGTTTCCAAGAAATGCCCCACCACGAAAAAGGTTGCCTGTACATTATGTTTTTTCAGTGCGTCCAATATCGGCTCCGTATTGCCGTTTTCATATCCGCAGTCAAACGTGAGATAAATGATTTTCTCGCTGTCATCTCCCACATAATAAGCATCGTACCATGCAAGGTCCTCTGCTGAAGCGTTTCCTACGGACTGTGTCCCGGGTTCTCCGAAAGAAAGTCCCCATTCCTCAGATTCAAACTTCAGTTCGAAACCTTCCGGCGGCTGTTTCTTAACTGCATCCTCTTGTACTGTTTCGGTTTCTTGAGTAGTTGGTTCCTGTTCTTCTG
>JAIEDW010000043.1 GCA_029067805.1 Lachnospiraceae bacterium | reverse complement strand
TTTCTGTACTGATGTAAGCTGTTTGCTAAAATAATCATTTGTAGGAAGAATAGAATTAAACTGTTGTGAACCGCCGACGTTATTGTACCCTAAATCAATTATAATTTCCGCTTTCGCATTATCAACAATTTCAAACGTCTCCCCCTCGAGCTCATCTACCAGTTCCATATTTTCTGCTGTTAAAACAAACTCTTCTGTGGCAACTTCGTTTTCTTCTGGTATATCCTCTTCTGTGGCATCTATCATTTCCTCAACAGAATTTCCTTCTGGTAAATCCTCATCTTCTGATGTATTATCCACGGTTTCTTTTGTAAAAATCTCCTCACTGGAAGTTTCAGTATCCAAACTTTCATCTATTTCCGTATCAGTATCATCATCAAGATTTTCCTCGCTAGAAGTTTCGTTATGTAAATCATCTTCTGAATCATCAATCACAGTTTGTTCTGTAATTTCTTCTATAGAAAGCTCCTCTGTTTCCTGAACCTCATTATCTTCTGAACTATCATCTGCATCATCTTGTATCACTGTCTCATCTTCCAGTGCATTCTCTGCAAGTTCTTGCATAGGAGCACAAAGCGCCTTCATGGACATAGAATAATTAAATATGAGATTTCCATCTTCATCTATTGCAATAACTGCATTGTGCAAATAATCATTGACATTTTTTTCCTCTGCAATCTGATCACAAATCTCAACGTATGTACTCTGTCCCTCCGCACCAAGTGCCTTTACGGTATCTGCCGAAAGATATGCTACATCATCATAAGCAACACCATCCGAACCAACAGCCTTACCGTCCCTCGAAACATTAAATGTATACAAGTCGCCCGCTTCCGGATGAAACTCCTCCTCATATACGTCATTGTTCTCAACTGCATCTTCCGTTTGTTCTGTTCTAGTAAGCACTTCGCTCTCTAAAATCTCCGCTGCATAAACTCCGTCCGCCGTTATACCTACAGGCATTCCCGACACGACAAGCGTCAATGCAAGTAACATTGAAACAATTCTCTTTTTCACTGCATTCCCTCCTAAAAATTTTTCATCACAATTGAACCAACACGCGGCTGCAACATGGGTAATCCTTTTTCCGTCAATATTACAAACCATTGTTTATATTTTGCAATATATTTCCACGTATAAATTCAATTATAGCGTATTTTTATAAGATATCAATTCATAAAATTCATAAATTTTTATAAACTTTTTATATACATTTATTATAAATAAACAAAAGCAAAAAACTGCGCCAACTCTACGCTGAGTTCACGCAGTTTCTCTTCCCGCAAAATACCCCGTAAGACAATATCAATGTTTGCTTTAATTCACAGAAATCACCTTATAATCCTGTTCCTCCACAGCCTTTGTAAGAATCTCATCGGACACCTCAGCTGTACAAGTCACGACTGCTGTGCCTTCCTCATGACTTACGACCGCCTCTGATACCTCTGCAAGCGCTTCTAAACATTTCTTTACTCTAGCCTCACAGTGTCCGCACATCATTCCTTCAATTTTCATTGTCTTTGTCATTTTTAAATCCTCCTTTTTATTTTGATTATCTTCTTTCTCAAGTTTCTCCGTTTTTTCAATCGGTCGCACACGTTTGTCTTTCGTCGCATCATGGATATTGCCTAAGTTGAGCCTAAGCGCATTTGTCACGACACAAAAGCTCGAAAGACTCATTGCCGCCGCCGCAAACATCGGATTTAGCTGAATATGAAACAACGGTATCAGCAGTCCCGCCGCAATCGGTATTCCGATCACATTATAGAAAAATGCCCAGAACAGATTCTCATGGATATTTTTCAGCGTCTTTCGGCTTAAACGGATTGCCGCCGCCACATCCAACAATCTACTTTTCATCAGCACCACGTCCGCAGCATCGATTGCGACATCCGTTCCCGCACCAATCGCGATTCCGATATCCGCCCTTGTGAGCGCAGGCGCATCATTGATGCCGTCCCCGACCATTGCCACTCTGCCCTTTTCTTTCAGACGTCTGATCACACTTTCCTTGCCGTCGGGCAAAACACCCGCAATCACTTCTGCCACGCCCGCCTGCGCACCGATTGCGCGCGCCGTCTGCTCATTGTCGCCTGTGAGCATCACGACATGAATTCCCATATTTTCCAGTTCCTTGACAGCCTGTGCGCTGTCCTCCTTTATGACATCCGCCACAGCGATAATTCCGACAAGCGTGTCATTTTTCTGCTCATCTTCCCGCGTAAAGAACAGTGGTGTCTTTCCCTGTATAGAAAGCTCCTTCGCTCTTGCCGAAAGCACATCGGGGATTTGCGCCTTTTTTCCGATAAAACTGCCACTTCCTCCAAAGAGCCGTTTCCCCTCATAGAAAGCCGTTACACCATTTCCGGAAAGTGCCTCAAAGTCTGTTATTTGATTCACATATTTATTGATATCGCTATTCTTTTCGGCGCAGTCATCTGCATATTCGCATACGGCACGCGCAAGCGGATGCTCACTCTTTTTCTCAAGTGCATATGCCGTCGCAATCAGTTCCTGCTCCGAAATCCCCTCCATGGGTATCACATCCGTCACTTTCGGCATACCGCTTGTAATCGTGCCCGTTTTGTCCAGTGCGACAATCCGCACTTTTCCTGTTTCCTCCAGAGAAACGGCCGTTTTGAACAGAATTCCGTTTTTTGCGCCGACGCCGTTTCCGACCATGATTGCAACGGGTGTTGCCAGTCCCAGCGCACACGGACAACTGATGACAAGCACCGATATTCCCCGTGCAAGCGCGAATCCTACGCTCTGTCCCGCAAGGAGCCATACGAATATTGTAACGAGCGCGATTGCAATAAC